>NZ_JBOZPS010000030.1:0-24952 GCF_050849305.1 Shewanella sp. MF05960
GGACTTACTCCGTTCGATTACATCGAACACTGCTTAGAACAATTATCCTACCCTGATTGTGACCTCAACAGTCTCTTACCCTGGCAGGTTAGTCTAGACAAGACGTAGTTCGCCGGACGCATACGATAACATCGATGCATTGTATGAAGCAGAGGAGTTTCTGGTTGAAGGTCACTGGCAAGATGAACGCCGTCTCAATATGATCCCTGGGGGTAAATCGGGGCTACGATACCTACGAGAGAATGGGCTAATTGCTAAATCGGTTGTGCCAATACCGGATCAGCGAGATCCAATTCTGAGTAAATGGTTTAAAGAGCATCCTCGTAAAGGTTTACCTGCGCCATGGGTTGCTGAGAAGTGGCGAGATAATGATTGGGCGATCGCACAGATCTGCGGCAGAGACGGTCGATTGTCGGCGGAGCAGGTTCGCGCAATCCGTCAACTAGCCAATGAATATACGGCAGAGGAAATTTATAGTCGCATAGATGCAAAGGATGTCGGGCAAGTCCTGCGAGTTTTAGACGGACAGACTTACACTAGAGTCGTGTAATATCAATCAATGGAAGGCATGCCAGTAACAATCCTTTGTCCCATTAAGAGTTAACTCAAATACTCTAAAGATCTGCTTTGAGAGATAGCCAACAGTGCGACCGTTTTTTGTTAACAAACAAAATCGCTCTCATAGAGAGCCAAATCATTGCAGATAAATTCATCATTATCCGACTAATCTCAGACATTCTGGTCCAATTTTATTTAAATAACAGCACTCAAAGAGTGCGTAAAAGTGTATATCGGCTATTTTTGACGGCTAAAAAGATTAACCCACTTTAAAGTGGGTACATACAGTAACCCGGTGCGCTTGTATCCCACTTTTTGTTCCAAAAAGGTCGGATACAAGCTCGGGCAAGGGGATACCCCTTAACCCCAAAGCCACATGCTGCGCATGTGAAAAAATCAAAAGCGTGAAAGATAAAAATCAGCATGCACCTTTTCTGTGTCATGTACTGATTTTATGTACAGTTATCATATAGCTATTAGTTTATTTTTTTTAATCTTAAATAGTTACTGAAAAAATTGATTATTTTGGGATCCAGTTCCCGTTTCAATTTGACGAAATCGATGATGGTTACTTTGCCGTATCCTTTTTCTAATATACCTTTCCCTTGAAGTGTCGCTATATATTCACTGCAATACTTTCTATTTGTTCCTGCCAGTAAGCTAAGGTCATCAATAGTGAGACTGAAATTAACTCCTTCCATGCTGATGTACATTACAATTAGCCGAAGAGCAATGTTTTCTTTCTTATCTAGTGTTGCACGCATGAGAGCCATATCTCTACTGGCAAATAAGTACTCACTTGAGCGTTGTAATATAAAGTTAAAGAGTTGCTTTGAAATTTGTTGTTCTCTGTAAATAGCAGTTTTAGGAATTACCGTGATTTCGGCATCGATAAGGCATATATAGTAATAAGATTTATTCTCAAATTGGTTCAGTTCTTTTGGAAGCGTCACGGTAATATATCCTGGTGTCCACAATAATGATGTACTCAGGTAATCTTCTGAGATATTGAGAACATCAAACAAGCAACCTGAACGAAAATAAATTAGCATGGCGCCTTCATCACAAGCATGAAAGCAATCGCCTTTTTTGAGTGACACTGAATAACTTGATTTTATCAATCTCTCTATCACTTGAGGTTCAATTCCAGCATCTATGAATTCTTGAGAAAGGTTAGTGATTTTTAATAAATAATTACGTTTTGTATCCATATACTTGCCTTTTTACATTGAATTATTTACTTCTAAGGGCTGTATCTTTCATATTGGTAACCATGGCGAGCTTGTGAGCGTTTTTGTACAGCTTTAGTGCGTTTTTAAAACTTAATGTGTTCAGTACGCCATCATTCTTGAGGTTATAACATTCCGAACAAATGTAGTTTGATAAATACACTCAACTTGTTCATAAAACGTTCGCGATCTCGCCCTAGTATAAACACAAATCAATATCGCTATTTCTTTGTTTTGAATTTTTTCCACTAGGGATTACGGCCTTTGAATCCAAAATTACACATTATTTCTAATCACTTCACTGTCGTAGTCTTTGTCCGCAATAATGCAATGACTTTGTGGTAATAGTTCAATCGGGGCATTAACCGCTTTGCTATCAAGAGCTCCTCCACAAGTAACAACTAGCTCTATCGGTAAGCCATAACTGCCTGCTGCGGGATGAATTTTGATTGCATCATCACCACGACTAATGCTAACAGATCGATTTTCATCAGATGATGCACCTGAACTGTATTGAAGGTTTTTACATAACTGTCATCAATAAATTCTCACTCAGTATCGCTATCAGTCGATAATTTTTTGAACTGTCTGAATAAAATATTCTTTCTTGACCACAGTAAAAATCGACTGTAAATGGTATTCCATAAACCCAAATATTCAGGTCAATATCGCCAAGGGCAACCGATACGCAATCGGTAATAGATCTCTTCCATCGTAACTCAATGTTCTTGCTTGTTATAACTCTGTGATTAAGCAAAATAGCTTTTAGTTTCGACCACATATCAAGAGTGAACATTAATCTGGGTGTGGTCATCTCGTTGCATTTGTTTTTGGCGAAGTTAATTATACGAGCTTATCTTCTAAGTACAAATTTAAACAAAGATTAGCCCCTATAACTACATCAAATAATTTCTTATCTAATTAGCATGACCTAAATTACCTTCTGTGTCTAAGTCATCATTTCCGACCAATATTAACATGTATTACCGACAACGAACTAATATGTGTTTTATTAAGGTTTAGCTGTTTCAAGGTCAGTTTTTTATTTAGTTTCGCAATTGAAGTTAATGTTTTTCAAAGTGTTTTTTTATGCTTTTTCGTAAACACTCGGTTTATTTGAATATTTCAAAGATTAGTTTTAATAGTTGGAAGTAATTATATTTAATTGAAGTGTGATCTTTGTTGTTATCAATGGCCGGATACTACATTTTTATTCCCTAAAAAACCTGTAATTATGCATATCTCCAAATAGGTGCGAAGAGATGTTTTTGGAATTGAAAATGACAAAATTAAAGCAGATTTTTAGAAGTGTTATTTTTTATGCGCCTCCATTTGATGAGTTTTCTGGGCCTGCTGAAAAAAAACAACCTAAGGACTCTGCGCTGAGTACATATAAGTTGGATGCAATGTACCGTCTAGGCTACGGTGCTAAGTTTTTTGGTGTATATCAACGTTTAGAGGAAGATCGAACATTCTCCATTCGAGAAAAAATCAATGAAAACAAATTCTTTTCACGATTCAAGTTCAATCCTTTGGCACACTATAATGTGACTCTTGGTACTGAGTGGAGTCGCCGTGATGGCTCATCATTTGAAGCTGAAAACCTTGATTTAGAAGGTAACCCGCTGTTACGTAAGTTCAATTTGGCTGATCGCGAGAGGAAGCCGTTATCACTTAAGCTCGCTCAGTATCTATTTGATGATCTTGGGCTCGATGTTAACTATCACTACTCCGAAGACCAATATGACGATACAGAAAATGGTTTGCAGGATGTTACAAACAACACATTTGATGTTGCTATCAACTATCAAGTGAGTGACAAATTTAATCTGCATTTGTTGGGCGGCCTGCAATGGGTCGATTCGGTTCAAAGTGGCAGTCAATCATTTGCAACCGCAGATAGGACTGGTGCCGTAAAAGACGAATTTAGTCATTACGGAATCGGTGCCAACATTAGTGGCTTTATGGGGGATAGGTTAAGTGCCTGGCTAGATTACAGTTATCGTGAATCGGACTTAGAAACCACGGTTACTGACCAGACCAAGTATGGTGATTATTTTCCTGGGCTCACAATGCTTCCCTTCATGCAACATATCAACTGACGCCTAAGGAGAAAATAAAGGCTAACGACCAGTAAGTACGCTTTTACGACACTGATTATGCAGAAATACCTTCTCAGAGTTTTTCTGGTTTGGTTACTTTAGGTGGCATGGGCAGCAACAATAACGCTTAGCTTGTCACGTTGACTTTCAATTATCAGCTTTAAACAATAAAGGATAAAATCATGCAAAGACGTGACTTTTTAAAAATGAGTGCGGCGGCAGGCGCCGTTAGCTGCATCACAGCATGTGGTAGTAAAAAATCTGAAACCGCCATTAGCGAGCAGCCAGTAAGCGTAGTGGAAAAGACTGATTGGTTCGGTTGTACCTGTAACTGTGGCCATGCTTGTCCTCTAAGAGCCATTACACAAGATGGGGTTTTGGTTCGTGTGGAGACTGATGCGACAGGTAATGATGACTGGGAAGACCATCAATCCCGTGCTTGTGCTAAAGGGCGTTCATTTAAGAGAAAGGTATACGCACCAGACCGACTTAAAAAACCAATGAAACGAATTGGTAAACGTGGTGAAGGTATATTTGAAGAGATTAGTTGGGAAGAAGCATACGATATCATTGCCGTGGCAATTAAGCGGACGGTCGAAAATTATGGCAACGAGGCTATCTATCCCAACTATGGTACAGGGCGTCTCTACTCCTGTTTTTCTGGTGGTCATTGGACTCAAGCAGGCCAGTGGGGCGGAAAGTTGCTCAATCTTACTGGAGGGTTCTTGCGCCAACATAACACCTATAGCAGTGGGCAAATGGTCAATGCTGCCAAATGGTTGTATGGCACTCGCGAGCAAAGTGGTTATGCCGAAATCGCTAAATCAGATTTCTATCTCAGTTTTGGTTTTAACCCTGCCGAAACAGAAATGAGTGGTTCTAGTGGTGCATTTGCGATTAACAAATTTGTGAAAGAGAATGGGCTTCAAGTTGTGATTGTCGACCCTAGATACACAGATACGGCTACGGCGCTTGATGCAACATGGTTACCGATTCGTCCAGGTACGGATTCCGCGTTATGTGAAGCTTTATCTTATGAAATTATTAGCCGAGGAGCTGCAGACGAAGCATTCCTCAGCAAATACTGTATTGGGTATGATGAGACGACATTACCCGAGAGTGCAGCAGCTGGTGCCGACTATAAATCGCATATTCTTGGGCTTGGCGAAGATGGTATTGTTAAAACACCTGAGTATGCGGCTAAGATTACAGGAATTCCGGTTCAAAAGATTATTGAGTTAGCAGATAAGCTTATTGCCGCAGAGGCACCTTTTGTGTGCCAAGGGCTAGGTCCGCAACGTCATGCTAACGGCGAGCAGAATGTGCGTTCGATAGCAATGTTACCGCTATTGCTTGGTAAAGTAGGCCTGCCAGGGACTAACACAGGGTTGGATGCGGCTATCAATGTTTATCCGTGGTTCTTTTCGCCAGTCGGCGAAAATCCGGTTAAAGCTTCTATCCCATGTTACTCATGGACCGAGGCTGTTATGCGCGGCCATGATATGAAGAGTACAACCGATGGTATTCGTGGGGTAGAGCAGCTCCCTACAGATATCAAGTTTATCTGGAATTATGCCGGTAATGCGTTGATCAATCAGCATGGGGATGTCTCAAAAACCCATGAGATCCTGCTGGATGAATCTAAATGTGAGTTTATTCTTGTCCACGATGTTCAGATGACGGCGAGCGCTAAGTATGCCGATATATTACTGCCGGATCTGACCGATGCAGAAGTGACCGACATTGTTGCTAACCCTGGGACCAATGTGGGTACACTGACTGCTGTAACTTCTTCTATTACGCCACCAGTCGATGCGAAGGGGATCTTTGAACTGTGCCTCGAACTCGCTAAGCGGTTAGGCCTGGAAGAGGAGTATAGCGAAGGGCGAACTTACCAAGAATGGGTTGAGTATTCATATAATAAGGTTGCTGATGCTAACGGGTATCCTAATTATGATGAACTACTTGAACAAGGTATCTATCATGTTAAGGATTTCTCGCCTTTGATTGGGCTTAAATCATTTGTTGATGACCCCGTTGCCAACCCTCTAAACACTCCGAGCGGTAAAATTGAAGTCTATTCTGAAACGCTTCAGGTTATGGCCGACACTTGGACTATCACCGATCCCTGGAGTATCGATGGTAGTGAGGATATCCCTGCAATTCCTAAGTTCATAAAAACCAAGGAGGGCGCTTTAGATGCAGCGACCAAAGTAGATTATCCACTACAGTTAATTGGTCATCATACGAAAGGTAGAACTCATTCTAGTTTTGGCAATAATTCCTGGATGGAAGAAGCTGTAGAGCAAGCCATTTGGCTTAATCCATTTGATGCAAAACAGCGCGGAATTGTGCAAGGAGCATCGGTGAAAGTGACTTCCATGCGTGGCGTCCTTATAGCTCGTGCCCGTGTCACTCCTCGAATAATGCCTGGTGTCGTATCATTGCCTCAAGGTGCGTGGCTTAAAATTGAGAATGGTATAGATGTTGGTGGGTGTGTGAATAGCCTAACCTCCCTGCGTCCAACTGCCATGGGAAAATGTAATCCTCAACATACCAATTTGGTAGAGATTACTTTGGCCTAACTGATTGCTTGGAGAATAAATAATGAGTACTAAAATTCAATATGGTTTTTTTATAGATACAACAAAATGTACTGGCTGTAAAACTTGTCACATTGCTTGCAAAGATAGAAGTGATTTACCCCTAAATGTTAAATGGCGTCGGGTTTATGAGTATGGCGGCGGCAATTGGAGTAAAAATGCTGACGGTAGCTATGAGCAAAATGTCTTTAATTACTATGCATCTATTAGTTGTAACCACTGCTCTAACCCTGTATGCGTCAAAGCATGTCCAACGGGTGCATGTTACAAGCGTCGGTCAGATGGCTTAGTGCATATTGAAGCCAGTTTATGTATTGGTTGTCAAAGTTGTGCTAGAGCTTGTCCTTATGATGCGCCTCAGTTTGATAGTGAGCGTGGTGTAATGACAAAGTGTGATGGCTGTTTTGAGCGTCTAGAGCAAGGCTTAAACCCCTCTTGTGTCGATTCTTGTCCACTACGAGCTTTAGAGTTTGGTGAAATAGATCAATTACGAGCTAAGTATGGCGAGATTGCTGATATTCATCCTTTGCCATCGTCTTCAGTGACGAATCCAAATCTAATTATTAAAGTTCATAACAAGTCTCAAGGCGGCGGTAGCATTCTGAACGACTTTGAAGTTTAACTTTTAAATGCAACTCAAGCCGGTGCGAGTGTATCGGCTTGTTATTTGAGTGGAGAGATCCAAATGCACAACAACCAACGAGAACTTTCGGTAGCCGCACTGAACATTCTTCACCATCTTTTTTATAAAAGACCCAAGAGCGACTATTTCAATGAGTTGTCAAAAAGCGGTATGTTTCTTTCATGGCCCGATCTTGGAGAACCGCTAGCGTTGCAAGATGCTACGCAGAAGATACTCACATCTTTGCATCAAGATGATATTTATACATTGGAACGTGATTATTACGCTTTATTTGTAGGTCCCGGCCCTGTATTTTCCTACCCTTGGGGCTCAGTTTATTCAGATAGGGAGAATTTGATTTGCAGTAAGACCACCATTGCATTTCAGATATTTTGTGATATCAACGGGATTCAATTTGATTTACAACAAAAAGAGCCGATTGATCATATCGGACTGATGCTCGCAGTTTTGTCTGCATTGATTGTTCAAGGTAACCAGCAGGGGGTGCACGAGTTGCTTGCTGAGCATTTAATGCCATGGGCACCGAGAATGTTGCAATTGGTCGAAGAGCAATCCAAAACTAATTTATACCAAGGTGTTGCTATTCTAGCGCGTGAGTTGTTGCTGTTCCTGACTCGAACCCATGGTGTGACGCCTAAAAAAATTCCTCTATATTTTTAAGCTTGGGCGGTCTTTTAAGTATTTAACACCAACATTACCAACCCATATAATAATTAACTGTAAGGCCAAGATGATGAATAAATGTATTATCACTGCGTTACTTTGTGGGATATTCGCTTTAGCGTATTTATCCTTCTCTGTTCAGGCGGCCCCTTGGGATCAGCTCACTGGTGAACAACTAGAGCAGCAACTGGCGGAGAAATTTTCTCAGGGTAAATACTCTAAGAAAGGGGCTGATTCCTGTCTGATGTGTCATCAGAAAAATGCCACTGTCATGGCGCTGTTTGATGGCGTGCACGGACAAAATACTCCAGCAAACTCACCAATGGCCGGCCTGCAATGCGAAGCCTGCCATGGTCCCCAAGGGTTACACAATAAAGGTGGCAAAGAGCCGATGATTGCATTTGGCAAAGGCAGCAAGCTTGATGCTGCTAGTCAAAACAGCACTTGTCTAGGATGCCATAATGACCCTAAGCAGATAGCCTGGCACAGCAGCAGTCATAACCTTGATGAAGTGGCCTGCGCCGATTGTCACCAAATTCATACCGCTAAAGACCCCGTAATGGCTAAGTTGACTGTAAATGACACTTGTACTAGTTGTCATGCAGAAGAAAAAGCGGCAATGAACAAACGCTCATCTCATCCAATGCAGTGGGACCAGATGACTTGTATCGACTGTCATAATCCTCATGGTTCTATGGGCGAAAGTAGCCTTGAGCAGTTAACCGTTAACGACACATGTTATAGCTGTCATGCCGAGAAGCGCGGACCTTTCCTGTGGGAACATGCACCTGTAACTGAAAACTGTGTCAGCTGTCATAACCCTCACGGAAGCGTTAACAAATCAATGCTCAACAGCAGAGCTCCTCAGCTATGTCAGCAATGCCATATGGATGATGGACATGCCAGCCGTGTTGTATCACAACCTGGCCAAGACGCATTCGGTGGCGGTAACAGTTGCTTGAACTGTCATAGTCAAATTCATGGTTCTAACCATCCTGCCGGCAGCAAGCTGCAGCGTTAATTGAGGCGTAATAATATGAAATATCCATTAAATCTCATCACCCTAGCGCTTATCTCTGCGTCTACCTCAGTGATAGCTGCAGACTTTAGTGTCAATAAGGCCAATACCGCTAGCGTCAATACCGACCAATATCAATGTAAGCGTTGCGCTGACAACAGTGACTATCGCGGTAATGTTGAACTGGGTGCCGTCTATAACGACAGTGATGATATCCACAGTGCCAATGCGTTTAATAGCGAAGATGGCGGTAATGCTGTACTCAATGCCGATGTCCAGTATCGCGCTAAAGATGGCTATCAAACCAAAGCGCAAGCAAGCAACCTAGGTCTTGCCAACAGCAGTGCTCACCTTGAAGCCGGTAAGGTTGGCCATTATCAAGCCGAGCTAGATTACCGTCAACTCAGTCAATATCAACATGGTGACGCAAAAAGCAACCTTTGGTATGCCGGCGGCAACTTAACCCCAAGTGCGGCAGTACAAACTCAAGAGTTATCACTTAAGCGCCAACAGATTGGTATGGGGCTATCTGCAGAACAACAATTTGGTGAGCAAGACTACCAAGTCTTTGCCCGCTATAGCCAAGAAGATAAGACAGGTTATAAGGCATCTAGTTTTGTCAGCCCGCGCCCAACAAACTTTGGTCTGCCGGTTGATGCCACCACAGATAAACTGAGCTCAGGTTTAAGCATCAGTGGTCAAAACTGGCTTACTTCACTGAATTATCAATACAGTGAATTTGACAATCAAATCGACTCATTAAGCCTACCTTACTTAGCTGATATCTATGCTCCTGCACCGGATAATAGTGCTTATCGAATTAGCTTAGCGGGTAAATATTTAATTAATCGCACCGCCATCAGTTCACTGCTTGCAACAGGGCGAATGATTCAAGATGCAGCCGTTATCCAGACTACAGGTAACCCTATTAAAAACTGGGATGGTCAAGTCGATACCACCGACGGCAAATTGGCTATTACCTCAATGCTTAACAATCGTTTACACCTTGGCGCCAACGTGAGTTATGCCAAGCGTGACAACCAGAGTTCAACTTGGGAGTTTGCCCAATTGGAACCGGACGGGATCAGCGGCGCGTTTAAGCAAAATGTGCTCTTTGATACTGAAAAACTCACTTATAAACTCAATATGAGTTATCGCATTAATAGTGATTATCGCCTCCAAGCAGGCTTTGACCGCAAAGAATTAGAACGTAGCCACAGTGACCGAGAGCAGACTGATGAAAGTGCCATGTGGACTAAGCTCGATATCCGCAGCATCGCTAACAGTAAGCTTAAACTTAAAGCCAGCTTTAGTCAGCGCGATGGTAGCCAATATCAAGCTAACGGGATGGTGTCGAGCTCTGAAAACCCACTATTGCGTAAGTTCTACCTAGCAGACCGTGACAGAGCCGCTTTTGAAGCCAAGTTCAATCACGCTCCAGCGGATTGGATCAACATTAGCCTGATGGGGCGATATGCCGAAGATGATTACAGCGAGACAGTTCTAGGCCTTACTTCTTCTGAAGACTACAGCTACAACCTCAATGTCGATATGCAGTTTGCAGAAAAACTATCGGGTTATGCGTTTGCAGGAAAACAGTGGATTGAGTCTAAGCAAAACGGCAGCCAAAGCTTCAGCACCGCAGATTGGTCAGTCAATGTAGACGATGAGTTTATCAACTTAGGTGCTGGTATAGATTACAACGGTTTAATGCAAGACAAACTAAGCCTAGGTTTAGATTATCTATTTGCCAACTCAGACAGTGACAAGCAAGTGATCTACACCACCACGCAACCTCAGGGGGATTACTACTCTTATCACCACAGTGCAGAGCTGTATGCAAATTATAAGGTGAGTGAACAACTGGGCGTCAAGCTGGGCTATCAATACGAACGTTATTACGACACCGACAATGTGCAAGTCGATGTTGATGCCATTAATGGATTAACCACATTTGGCAAACTTAACCACAATTATAACGCGCACCAAGTGATGTTGTCGTTTAGCTACCAGCTGCGTTAATGGAACGCAGAGGTCTCTTAAAAATGATTTAGCTATGGACTGTACTGCGACAGTCACAGGCTGTAATTCCAGTTCAAGCGATGTTGATGTTGTGTCACCATAGCCTTCGGTTACCGAATGTGAAAAACTTAACTGGTCAGCCTGTTTGGTTAATTTGGGTTGTACGTTTTTTTCGAAAGATGGCTTAGTGCTTGTAGATGCAGACTTGTGTATTGGCTGTGAGAGCTGCACCACAGCTTGTTCTTACGATGCTTCGCAAATCGAGAAAGCCCGCAAAGTGATGACCAAATGTGATTGTTGTTTTGAGCGCTTAGCTGAAGGCAAGCCACCAAGTTGTGTAGAGTCTTGCCTTTATGCATGCCATCGACTTTGGCACCATGGATGAACTTAGGGCCAAACATCCAGATGCCATTCTGCCTAGCTTTGAGACAATGCCGAACAGCAGCGTAACGGCAACTAACTTGTTGATGAAACCAAACCTCATGCTCGCGCTAGCAGCACAGATGGCAAAGTGCTAAATCACTCAGAAGTATAGTTTACCCCAGCTTGGCTCCCCTAGGGGCGCTTATTTTATGCTGTGGTTTATCGTAATAATGTTTTTGCTAACGAGGCGTTTATGACACAGCATGGCCAAACTGATTTCTACCGTGGGACGCGACACTCACCCAAGCTTATTTAGATGAAGTGTGCCGTGTATTGTAAATTGTCCCTATGCCCGTCCAGCGGTATCGTTAACACGCAATACTTTTTAGCCTCTAGATAATAAATAGTTGGAACAGAGATATGAGTTTTATTAAGGCAGTAAGGGATCAATGGCATAAATCGGCTTTTGCTGACAAGATAGCCAATATACTCAAATCAGATACTGATGTGTGCCAACTATTTGTTGGTGCCACTAGCATGACTACAGTGGCAAATCTTATAGCCGCGATGTCTTACAATGAACAAGATAGCCAATATCAAGACGGCCAAATTACCGATGCCGTAATGCTCACCATTCTATTTGACGGCTTTCATTTACTGATGTTCAAAAATATCGAGCATGGCAATCTCAGCCAAGCCGAACACCTCATTATTGAGCTTGCAAACATGTGGGCAAGTAAAGAGTTAAACAACTTTTCAGGTAGCGAGCTCAACTTGAATCAATATCGTGAGCTACAGAAAAAAATCCGTAAACTGACCACCCAACTGGATGAGCTCAATCGGCAGCGGCGATTAGAAAAACGTAATATGTGACGTTATCACTTAATGATGGGTTACTAACAACTATCGTATAAAAGTATTCAACTCTTTTGGTAGATGATGAAAATTAATTGGATTTGGCTTTGCGATACTGGCATCGATACAGCACATAGCCATTGTGACTCAGATCTTTTTGTATAATTCCTTTTTCGTTACCTCTCGCTCATTGTTGGAATATCTTTATAGGTAAATATGAAAAGCTATAAATAATAGTCATTATTATACATGCCTGTGTACTTGGCTCAGTAAGAATGTATTTGAGTGTAAATTATTGCCAAATTTAACAATATGTTAGGTATTTCTCTTTCCGTTTGTCTACGATTAAACCGATAACAGAACTCACTCAGGTATTCTTGCAGGTACTTTCCTGAAACACCATGGAATGTCCCAAGTAAAAATGCCTTTAAGTTACCAATGGCAATATGAACCCAAGGCAGCCATTCATCAACAAGCTCGCAAAAATAAAATGGCCATATATGGATGCTCCCGGTGAGTCAAGATAATACTCTGCTCACTGAAGGCTTTTTGGCCTTAGTTTTCTGTACAACACTCTCACTTTTATCGTTGCTTTTGATGCGCTCATTTACCGCTAGAAGCGGTTGTACTGCCCTGATGTTTATAAAGACGCGGGCTTAACAGTGAAATCTGCACCTAATGAAATCAGTTCATAATCATTGACTTTTTTCAACTTCAGGAATATAGTCAATTTTAGTTAGCAATTGCAGGATTTGAAGACGTAAAACACTGCAACCATATGAATTTAAACGACTATTTTAACCATTTAATTCGAGAGTCTGGGTTCAAATCCCTATCCCTCCGCCACATTAAATAAAAAGGCTCATCAGAAATGATGAGCCTTTTTATTGGGCGAAAGATAGGACTTTGAACCCTGGGTTCCTCTTTATTACGAGTAAGCTATCCCTCCTCAAGATTCAACATCAAATACCACATCAATAAAGATTAGGCATTTTTATTGGGCGAAAGATAGAGATTTAAACTCTGGGTTCCTCTTTATTACGAGCAAGCTATCCCTCCTCAAGATCCAAGACCAAATGCCAAATCGACAAACCTAAGGCCTTTTTATTTGGGCGAAAGATAGAGATTTAAACTCTGGGTTCCTCTTTATTACAAGCAAGCTATCCCTCAGCAAGATTTAAGACTAAATGCCAAATCGACAAACCTAAGGCTTAGAGGGTGTAACAGATTCTGTGTAACTGCAATTTAGTTAATATGCTTCAATAATGCCTACATTATCCAAGATTACTTAATGAAATTGGTTATTAATCTTTAGCAAAATTAGCTGCAACCGCACCCATTACGGCATCTTCGCTTGCACGTAAACGATAATCCTCTGATTGGTCAATCCATAGGATTTTTCCATTCTCATCGATTAATATCGACGTTGGAATAGACATCGGTTTATATTTCATTTTCCAAGGAAGGGGCATGGGAATACCAAAAATACTAATCAGCTCTTCTGACGTTGCGCCTAGCGCTTTATGATGCTCAACGCCGTATTGTCGGATGATATTTAGTTTAGGATCTGCCACCAACGTGTGGCTAATATTATCGCGTATTTTGTGTTTTTGTTGTTGTTCAGCGGTATCGTTAGAAATACCGACTATTTGAATGTTATATTGATCTAATTGAGGCTTAAGCGCTTCAAACATAACCAGTTCTGCCGAACAATAAGGGCACCATGAGCCTCGATAAAACTTCAATAATGTACGCTTACCTGCCAGTGAGCTAGAGTCAAAGTTTTCAGTGTTAAAGGCTAAAAGATCATCGCCTACCGCGATTTTAATATCACCAATAGGTGTTTCTGCTGTAGAAAGAAGAAAAGTAAATATCGCGCTGGTTGATAATACATAAAGCGCTATGACGATGATAAAAACCGTTGAAGCCACCGGTGTAGGCGTTGTAAAAAGTGTACTTATTGCCCACACCGACGATAAAGAGCTAATGGCCATTGCACTCTTAAGAAACACAGGATTCTTTGCTGCTTTGTTCTGCTTTAATTTAGAAAAGTAATGTACCAATGCAGTATTGAGTAAAACAAAACTAACGATAGAAAGTAGCATGTTTTTATGGTCCTAATATTATAAATAATGGGGAGTGATTCTTCATCTCCCACATAAAATCATTGAAGTTATCGTCCAGTTAAACGCTAACAAAGTGGTTTTTATAACGTCCTATCCAAGTAGTAGCGTTAAGTACTCTTTCTCGGCATCAATTTGCAGGAAGTGACCCGCCTGTTCAATTTTATTGACCGTCACGTTTTTAAATGTATTTAGCAGGATTGAACCAGGACCTTCCCACGGTTGATTTGGATCTTGCATCGCCCAGATCAGGTTGACAGGAAGGTTTACTTTTTTCAATGCTTCCATGTTCGCTAGCGTATCTTCATTAGTTAAACTACGAAGCAGGTCTGCAAATTTAGCTCTACCCGTTTCAGTGTTTAGTTTTGAATCAAGAAATACTGTTTCCAGGACTTCATCAGTTATCTGTTGTTGATTGACAAACGTTGCACGAACCAAAGGGGCAAGTTGTTCTGCAAGCATTCCGGATTTTGCCGCTATTTCATACTGCTGTGCGTTTGCTGCATCAATCAGACCTTGCATTGCAGGTACAGGCCACGTATCTGCTGTTATCGCGTTGGATATGGTTGCTTTTTGAAAGACTGTTTCATTTGCTACCATCAAACCTTGAGCGACACCGCCACCAATATCATGAGCGACAAGCCAGATATTCTTCCAACCTTGCGCGATAATCCAGTCATTCAGTAAATCTGCACTTGCTTGAATACCATACTGGCTTTTATCAGACACTTTTGTTTCACCAAAACCAGGTAAGTCAGGCGCAACAACAAAGTAACCTCGAGCAGATAGTGCTTCAATGACTTTAGTCCAAAGTAATGCATTAGCCGGAATACCATGAATTAATAACGCGACTGGGTTTCCTATCTTGCCTGCTTGAAGTACAGAAAGGTCGGCACCATTGACTCGGTATGATTCACGGCTGATTACGTCTGATTTAAATGCTGTCATGTCTTAATCCAATTAGTTATTTAAAATGTTGAAACTTGTAACAAGAAAACAAATTGATTGATTGTCTCTTCGTTGATGGGATGAACTATAAAGCAATGTGAACAGTCGTTCAAGTTTATTTTGATCGATCGCTCAATTTGCGGTGGAACAGCATAAGGAACAGTATGATCACCCAACCAGATGGGGTTAATCGCAAGCACCCAACTAGGCTTTCGTTATTCTTAACTCAGACAGGTAATCTAAGATGACCAGACCTAGACAGACTATCGTTAGCCTAGAAGATACGCCTTCTCCTGCAAATAAGAAGTGATCACTGTTGTTCACGGGGCGTAAGGCATTTCTGTGCGGAGTTGATCATTCAACCGGTGAGAGTTTTGATCATCGGTGTGAGTGGGTTGATTCACGCATTCTTGAATTGGCGACCATTTTTGCTATTGATATCTGTGCTTGTGCACTCTTTTTACCAGGGCTGGGAGTCATCATTTGCATGTGGCGTTAAAAATAGATGCTGACAAAGCAAAAAAGTGGTCAGACAAAGAGATACTGATTCAATGGCACAAAGGCTTTAAGGGCTCGTTACTCACACAAAAATACCTATAAGAGGAAGACCTTAACTCATTTGAACTTCAAACGGTTAATGAATGCATTACCGAATACCGTAAGCGCTTAATTGATATCAGTTGGTTTATGCGTTCACTCAGTGAGCCCATCGCTAGAATGGCCAATAAAGAAGATAAGTGCACAGGTCGCTGCTGGGAAGGACGCTTTAAGTCTCAAGCACTGCTTGATGAAGCCGCAGTTTTAGCCTGTATAGCTTATGTGGATTTAAACCCAGTCAGAGCCAGAATGGCTGCAACCCCAGAAACCTCAGATTACACCAGTATTCAGCGCCGAATCAATTCAGCAATGAAAGGTGAGCAACCAACAGAGCTATTACCGTTTGTGGGTAATGTGCGACTCAATATGCCTAACGGGCTCATGTTCAGTGTGAAAGACTAAATAGTATTGGTTGAAGATACCGGTCGGATTATTCGAGAAGATAAACGTGGCGCCATTAGCTCAAGCAGTCAGGATATATTGAATAGACTCAACATCCCTGCAGAGAATTGGCTCAAAATCACCACTGAATTTGGTGCTTTATTTAAAGGTGCAGTCGGTGCATTACCCGCATTAACCGAATACTGTGAGCATTTGGACCGAAAACTACGACAAGGCGCTGCAAATTGTCAGCGCTGGCTGTGCGCTTAAGCATTAATTCTTGAAAAACCACCATCTTCCTTATACTTGATAGATATCAAGATATTCTGCTGTGCTGAATTTCTTAGAGGACCATAAATCACTCATTTAACGATAATATTTTAGCCATATCGATAGACATTGATGAGTTGATCACATCGATCGTAACACTCGCCAAAGCCATGAAAACGAGTTATGTTATTTGTTCAAGAAATGGGTGGCATCGTTTTTTATCGTTTTTTTAATCATGATTACTATAAAAACTTAGAAAGGAACTATTAATATATGTTTCAGGTTAGGCGATTCCTACTTCTAGCTGTTTTGGGAGTTACTGCGTGTGCTCATGTTGTTGTGGAAGAGAGGTTAGTACCATCCACAACAGAATGGGAAAGAGTAGTGGATACAAATAATTATAACCCCAAGGAAATCTCACATATTTTAGATATGGGTAAAGTAGAGTTATATGTTTATTTGAACCACTATCAAACCAGCTACAGAGGTTCGAAATTCATTGGTTTGGAAGTAAGCAAAGAACCCAACCCTAAATTAGATAAAGGAAATGTTTTTGTCATAAAAATGGGTGTTAGAGGAAGGGTAAATACTCAGGAATACTCTTTTTCACCGTATAATGTTTCGGTGGAATTAAATGGTGCTACGTCAAGCATGAAATACCAACCAATTACTGTTCTTAAAACTGAACGATCAGTTGTTTGTGATTTCGACTATGATGGTCAAGCTTGGGGCACGAATAGTGAGAAAATGGAAAATAAGATCTTAAATATTACCAAAGCAAAAGTAGATGATAAGTTTGACTGCTTTAATTTAGTTTATGAGTTAGATAACCCAAAACTTAATAAATTATCAATAAGCTTTGAAAATACTTTGCTTCCGTTAAATAAAAAAAAGATTTATTTTAACCCTAAAAAAATAAAATGGATTCGTAGTAATTAACTAAATAAAGTCAGATTTACTTTTTTATTTCAACCACCCACAGTAGTTGCCCGAAGGTTTGGCTTCTTTGGGAGCAAAGTTAACAACACTAACGAAAGCCAGCGTGAGCTGGTTTTCTTTTATCTGGAGTTTGACTTTGAAGTTGGCGATTTGCTTCCTTTGGGTTGGTGCCAAGTGAGTGAAGATATTAAACTGCTGAATATCCGCTTCGTAATTAAGATACCCAAGATTGTTGGCTAAATATTGAGCGCTGAAATAAGCTTTATTTACCCTTTCCAAACGGTAATCTAAGATGGCCAGACCTAGACAGACTATCGTTAGCCTAGAAAATACGCCTGCTCCTGTAAATAGACAGTTGTCACTGCTGTTCTTGTGTGGTGCGTAAGGCATTTCTATGTGGAATAGATAACTCAACAGGTGAGAATTTTGAGCATCGGCGTGAGTGGGTTGACTCACGCATTCTTGAATTGGCGACCATTTTTGCTATTGATATCTGTGCTTATGCACTCTTTTTACCAGGGCTGGGAGTCATCATTTGCATGTGGTGTTAAAAATAGATGCTAACAAAGCAAAAAAGTGGTCAGACAAAGAGAGACTGATTCAATGGAACAAAGGCTTTAAGGGCACGTTACTCACACAGAAATACCTAAAAGAAGAAGACCTTAACTCATTTGAACTTCAAACGGTTAATGAATGCATTACTGAATACCGTAAACGCTTAATTGATATCAGTTGGTTTATGCGCTCACTCAGTGAGCCCATCGCCAGAATGGCCAATAAAAATGATAAATGTACTGGTAGTTTTTGTGCGCTGCCACCCATAACACTCACCCTTCGGGTCAGCTAAAGCTGTTCAAATATATTCCCGATAAATTTGTAGGAGGGCAGGTGTCTTTGTTGTTAGGATTTTTATCCTTTCAACATATTTACACTGGTGGCGTTGAATGGATAGCCCTCGTAATAATCCATTTTAGTGTAATGGCGAACAAAAAAGCTTAGCTTAGCTTAGCCTTTTTGTTTTGCGATAAAACGCTGCAGTGCAGAGTGTGCTTCTTCGGTTACTACCAAGCGATCAAATGCAAGTTGGTCATTTTTTAGTGCTGCGCCAAAAGGCTCACTGTAAGATGCACCCATGCGCTCTTTGAATGCGGCGAACGCAGGTCCGTTGACATCTTTAATCAATTTTTCAGCCATTGATATTGCGGCGGTTAATACCTCATTATCTGCAACAACAGTTGTTACTAATCCAAATGATAATGCTTCATTTGCATCCATCAAGCGGCCAGAGATCATCATCTCCATTGCTCGTCCTAGCCCAATATGACGCTGAAGCCTTTGCATGCCACCAAATCCGGGAATGAGTCCGACCTGGAGTTCTGGCTGTCTAAATGTAGCACTCTTCGTTGCTATTCTAATATCGCAAGCAAATGCTAATTCATTACCACCGCCACCGCTATATCCGTTAATTGCAGCTATCACAGGCTTCGGAAAACCTTCAATTCTGCTGAAGACCTGATGAGCAAGTGAGGCGTGCGTTGGCATTCCTTGAGTCTGCTCCTGAAAAACGTCAGCTCCGGC
The DNA here is from genome assembly GCF_050849305.1 of Shewanella sp. MF05960. Classification (NCBI taxonomy): domain Bacteria; kingdom Pseudomonadati; phylum Pseudomonadota; class Gammaproteobacteria; order Alteromonadales; family Shewanellaceae; genus Shewanella; species Shewanella sp. MF05960. The sequence continues at coordinate 18,893 of NZ_JBOZPS010000030.1, forward strand.
ACCTGCTGAAAAAACACTCTCTGAGCCTGTTATTACAATTGCACCCACTGATTTGTCTTCAGCAGCCATATCAAGACCCATATTGAGTTCATGCAGGGTGATCTGTGACACCTCATTACGAGGCAGTTTATTGATGCGTAGTATGAGAATCCCTTTTTCTCTGCTCATAACAATATTTTTGAATACTCTGTTATGATCTTTTTCCGAAACTGACTGAGCTAAAACAGAGCCATTTGTTAATGCCGCTGCTGCGCCCATTGCTGTAAGCGCGGTGGCTTTTAATACATCACGTCTATTCATATTTGTTACTCTTCTTATCTATTGATTTGGTCATTAACTGGGTCCATTAACTGAGTCATTAACTCTCTTATAAAAAGCCTCTTTGCCCTTGAACAAGACCGAAAATACAAGATGTCAGTGCTATCATTAACACAGATGTCATTAAAACAGGTATCAGCAACACTCACATCTGTGATACCTAATAAAATACGTTCTTTACCTGTCATCTGATAAATTTCACCCGCTGGCAAATGGCTGATAACGAGATTATCGTTCCACTGTGCAACGCCTCCACACTACCACGCCGGTAGCCTGAGTTAATCATCTGTACAGATTTGTCACCGATATTAATCTGATAAACCGAACCAAACTGTTCGGGTTTAAATTGCTGAACAACCTTACTCGCCATATTGGCAGCAATGAGCGTATTTCCCTTTAAGAACAAACCAGTTAAATGAGAAAGAGGCTTGTATTGTAGCTAGAGTATTAATGCACCTTCAATGATTGTGACTATTTTTGACGCCTGGTGTAGTCCAAAAGAATATTACGAGTTATTTGATGTTAATAATGTCCCTGTTTCGGTACGACTGAATATTAATATCTTATTGTCAAATATCTGGTTTTATGAGTTCCTCATAATCGTTGAAGATTACGATTGTTCACTCGCTTGTTGTAGAATTGCTTTTAATGCATCCACCTTATGCAAGCCGAACACAGGTATATTGCCATTGATCAGATAAAATGGAACACCGTTTATCCCTTTTGCTCCGGCCTCTGTAATGTCTGCATGAGCCGCGTTAAGGTAGGTTTTTTCTTCAAATGCTTTAGCGAGTTTATCCGCATCCAAACCAATTTCGCCGGCAAGATCTAATAACGTTTGTCTATCGCCGATATCCTTGCCTTCTTCAAAGGTAGCTTGATATATACGCTCAATCATCAGCTCTTTTTTACCTTCTGCATCAGCAAATTTAGTGGCTTGATGTGCCAGAATCGTATTGTTGATAGTTTGAGCGGCCAGATTCAACTGCAAACCAAAATCTGCGGCCATTTGAGTGTGTTTTTCGTTATGGGCTTTGCCCCATTCGTATGATTTACCGTATCTTTTTGCCACCAGATCATTGAGGTCTTCACCAGCGTGACAAGCTTCATTGGGTTCTAGCTGAAAGCTTTTGTGTACAATTTCTATCTCTTCATTCAATTCAAGTCCTTCAAGCGCTTGATCAAGACTGGCTTGTCCCATGTAACAGTAAGGACAGGTATAATCAGCCCACATTTCAATTTTCATCGTATTTTTCCTTTTGAGCACATAAAGTGCGCATCATTAGTTTAAAAGTATGTCGAGTTGCTGACTCTAATGGCCGTTGCGCTGATAAAAAACAATAGCCTATTTGCTTTGTATTACTTGGCGCCAAAATAGGTAATGTCATAAATAGCTTCTTTACGTTCACCTGTTGGGGATACATGATCAAAAACGGTCATACTATTTCGGTTAACGACGATATGATCACTATCACCCCCTTTTTCCCATGAGATAAAGTAGATACCATCCGCAATCTTAGTGGCTGCGGTAAAAACATCTTTCCTATCCTGATTATTTTTACTGACGTAAGTGCGCTCACCATCGACTTCGATTTTTATCACGCCATCAGGCGTATCATATTTTATAGCAAGCCCTGTTAACTCGTTTCTGCCCGCGATATCTTCTGGGAAATGTGATATTTCTGTTGAGAAGGCAAATGGCGGTAGATTCTTCTCAGCGATGTTTTTCTTTAATATTTTGCCAATATCTTCAACAGGGGTAAGTTGTGAGTGTGGAAAAACACTTGCAGGGCTATTGATATTGTAAACATCACCGTGGATCTGCCACAAAGCCTCTTTTACCCGAGACTCTGACAAGTGAGCATTGACCCTCATGGCGTTATAATTATGGACAACATTGTCTCCTCCATTCCCAGTAGACCAGGAAAAGAAATAAATATTATCAGCAACCTTTGATATCTGTGGCACAACCTCACTGGCAACACCTTGAAAGTATCCTTTTTGACCGAGCCATTTGATTTTATTGTTATAAATAGTCAGGTTAAAATCATCAAAACCATCGTAGCCGTAATTGATCACGGCGCCTCTTAATGACTCATAACCTGAACCAGAAATACTTTTTTCTGACGTATTTTTCGCCAGCTCATTGGTATTCATAGCTGAGCATGCTGACAATACGAATAAACTTACTGCGAGTGTTAATACTCTCTTCATTTTTCAGTTCCTTTTCCTAGACCTTTTATTTCTATAGACTTTAATCGTTGATGATCTTATAAGAAGCCACTTTGTTCTTAAGTAAGAATGGAACAAACAACGTATCAGTACTGTCATCAACACTAATATCCGCAGTACTAATATCTAACGTGCCTAACAGCGTTCGTTCTTTGTCTGTGATCTGATAAATCTCACCCGCAGGGAAGTGACTGACAACCAGTGAATTATTCAATTCGGTTAGACCATCTAAACCACCAAGTCTGTAGCTTGAATTGACCATTTTCAGCGATTTGTCTGCGATATTAATCTTATAGATTGAACCATACTCTTCAGGCTCAAATTGCTGAGCTAATTTTCTGGCCAAATTGGCGACAAAAAGTGTATTACCCTGTGCCAATAAACCGTTTGGATGTGGGATTTTTTTATCTTCCATCCAAACAACGAGTTCATTCTCGACCTGGGTGTAGATTTTTCCTGACGCGATATCTCCAACAAAAACTTGCCCTTTATCGCTCACCGTCAGGTCATTAAGCATGACAGCGTCATTTGCTTGTAAACTTTTTGTGATTTTTCCGCTTTCCACATCAATGATATGCACCTGAGTGCCATCTACTACATAAAGGCTATTTTTAAACATCCCCATGCCTGTTGGCATACCTAACCCGTCAACCCATTTCAGCTCTTCGATATCCCCATTTTTTGATAACTTACTGATAAAGCCAGGTTCATTACCGTTTACATTAGAAACGTAGATCCATTCATGTTCAGGTGAAACATAAACAGATTCAGGTTGCGAGAACCCGGTTAATTCCCATTGTGGTGCTAATGAGGCGGCTTGAGTCGCGTTAGCAAATAATAAAGACAGTCCGATAAAGGCCGATGCGATGGTAGATTTCAATATTGTTAACTCCGTCAGTGTAAATGCTCAATCAAGGTGATTGATTGATTGAATTGGATTATCGCGCGACTCAAAGCAATGATATAGAGGCGTATAGTCAATTGATTATTGAATATTAAGAAACAATAAAGCGTATGCAGAGTGCTATTATTGCTTTTATGGCTTATGTCTCAACTAATTGTTCGGTAAAATCAATTAAACTCGGGAATCGTTTTTTAACCTTTTAGGAGGAATACATGTCTGTAGAAGCATTAAAAAAACTTGCTGATAAACCTTCACAACTAATCAGCTATCAAGTCGAGCCAGATCCAATAATCAACAACGCGGATGTGACCAATAAAAAGCAACGTCCTTTTATAGTAGACAAGGAAGAATATCCGTTTAAGAGCCACTGGTATGAACGTAATGGTGCATCGATGCATTACGTCGATGAAGGTGAGGGCATTCCTATTGTTCTGACGCACGGCAACCCCGATTGGTCTTTTTTAAATCGCAATATAATCAAAGATATGTCAAAGGAAGCTCGGGTTATTGCCTATGATTTACCCGGGTTTGGCTTTTCAGATACGCCTGCTAATTTCGGTTTTACGCCACAGGAGCATTCTGAGTGGATTGAATCCCTAATTTTTGAACATCTGAAAGTAGACAAATTCATCATGGTTGTTCAAGACTGGGGTGGGCCAACCGGACTAAACGTGGCTACTAATCATCCGGATAACGTACTTGGTGTGGTAATTTCCAATACTTGGGCGTGGAAAGTGGATGGCGGTATCGAGGAGTTTTCTATGCTATTTAGAACACCCGAGATGGAACAGCGAGTACTGGACGAGAACTTCTTTGTGACTAAGCTAATGCTGGCAAATATCAATGAAGAGTCCAGCAGTAACCAAGCCATCGTTGATGCTTACACCATGGCATTCCCGACACCAGAGTCAAGAAGAGCAACCGCTATTTTTCCTCAGCAGATCACCCTTGCAGGCGCATGGCTGGAGAAAATAGAGGCCAGGCTAACAACACTCGCGAATAAACCAATAGCGTTTATTTTTGGCCAAAAGGACTTCAATCATGGCACGCCTGAAGCCATTGCAAAATGGCGCTCTCACTTTCCTAAAGCAGACGTGCAACTTGTACCTGACGCCTGCCATTTTGTTCAGGAAGATAGCCCGGAAAGCTTTAGTATTGCACTCAGAAAAATGCTAAAAAAAGTAATTTAAACCGTTGCGCCTGTAATGTTGCCTAAGCAATGGGCTATCATGCAGATGCTGAAGACTTCAATGACGGACTTCCAAAAAACTGACTGGCCATCGATTTAAGTTACTTGTCTCTTTCAATGGATAGAGCTTCAGATTCATTTTTTAATTAACTTGCGGATAAAACATGGATATAGCGACTCGCCTTGACCTGTTCCTGGATATTGTTTATCAAGGATCCTTTGCAAAAGCCGCTGAGCTCAGGCACATGGATAGAGCGGTCGTCACTAAGCAATTTAAAATATTGGAAGAGACACTAGGCGTCAGGTTGCTCAACCGCACCACGCGATCTTTATCCCTGACCGATGCAGGGCGTGAGATCTTGGAACAAGCCAAAGTTATCCGCAATGAGCTCAGTAAAACCCAACGCTTGGCGGAGACTTTTCATACTGAACCTAGGGGATTATTACGCATAACCAGTTATGTTTCGTTCGGCAATCCATATCTGCAGAAAGCCATCAACCTTTTCATGAAAAAATACCCGGAAACTTATATTGAGCTTTCATTAGATGATAGATTGACGGATATTATAGGCGAAAAATTCGATATTGCTTTTCGCTTAAATTCCCCCAAAGACTCAACCAATATAGCGAAGAAACTCGCACCAACTAAATTGGTTATTCTCGCCTCTCCAAACTTTATCCAAGAGCACGGTAATCCTCAAACGCTTAAAGAGCTTGTATCCTTACCTGCCATCACCTACTCAAATGGCCCCTTTACTTTTGACAAGCTGGAAATGGCAGTTTCCGGTCACAGTAAAATGGAAAAATACAGTATAAACGGACGATTTAAAGCAAACAGCGTAGAATCGCTTATCTGTGCCACACAGGCTGGCCTGGGCTATTCAATCGTTGATCTGTCCGTGCTTAAATCAAATCTTAAAGACCTCGGACTAGTCCCTATACTGCAAAACTACCGGTTTCCAAGTGACTTTGGCGCGTTATACGCCGTTTACCCGCACAGAAATCAAACGCCACTGGTCAAAAAATTTATCGAAACAGTACAAGATGTAATTGGTACACCTCCAGTGTGGGAAGCCTATGTAGAGAATTATTCTTCTATGTATGTGTAGTGAACCCAATACTGGTAATTTCATCGTCGTGCGGTAAGGATAATTGTTTAATCATTTCATCCGCATCTATACGATAATAATCTCCTATTTTTGGGGTATTAACACCTAAGCATCTAGCGAAGTATACCGAGTTTCGATGTTGTGAGCGTCTGTAGCTATCTACAATTTACAAAGGTATTTAGTAAGCGTCTAGCGAAGTACACCTAGCATCGATGTTCTGATTATCTAAAAATACCTGCTCAATGATAAATTTGGAGCAGGTGATGAAAACATACAGAACAACTACTCAGTGGCAGATGCTACTTCAA
>NZ_JBOZPS010000031.1:0-22906 GCF_050849305.1 Shewanella sp. MF05960
ACTTGATAAATTGTTAAAGAGCGTTGACCGTTTCAGTAGGTCAGGGCTGCGTATTCTACGCATTCCCTTTATGGCGTCAAGTGTTTTTTCAAACTTCTTTTTGCCGTTATCTCTGCCACCTCAATGGTTTGATAACACTCACCGGCTTTTGCTTTCGCTGTCTGCCGTGTCAGTGGATGCGCATTATAGGCAGCTTAAGATTTAGTGCAAGCGCTTTTAAGCAATAAAAGTTTCGAACGTTGAACTTTTGCTCAGATCGATTCTTTTTTGGCTTTTTTGCTTAAAGAACCACCTTTACCTAGATAACAAAATACTTATTTCTGATATTAAAGTGAATTCGAGCTCAATTTTTCAACAGTAGTCTGGTGTATCTGGTAAATTTTAATTACTATGTAACGGTTTTTAACAGTAATTTATCATTTTCATATTCATTAGAGATTATTTTATGCAGAAATCATTCGTGATTGTTTTGATTGCGGCGCTTCTAGGCGCTTTTGTTTTTTCTCAGTTTGGCGGTACATCTTCTTCTGTAGCGTTTATTGCTGGTGTTGTCGTGGCAACGTTAATTTTCACCTTTATACCTACAAGCTCAGCAAATTCTGCTGATGAGCCTTATGTAGGTCCAACTATGACACTATATGTAGGTAATTTGCCTTATCGTGTTCATGAAGGTGAAGTGAAGGCTTTGTTTGGTGAGTATGGTCCGGTTAATTCTGTGCGTTTAGTCCGTGACCGTAAAACTGGACGCCGTAAAGGGTTTGGTTTTGTTGAAATGTCTGAGGCAGGTGCTCAGAAAGCAATGACGAAACTGAATGACTACAGTTTCCAGGAACGTACTTTAAAAGTAAGAGAAGCTAAATCACAAGAGTCTGACTCTGATAATAGCTAACTCTATTCCTTTTATTGAGTACTGTGTTAGTCGGTTATGGTTACCAGCGAAAATTCACTAAAACCATAATCGACTAATGTCGCTTTGAGCCCTTCATTTATGTCTTTGGTATAACAAGCTTGTAATCTCTTGTCACCATTGTGTTCTTTACTGAGTAAAAATCTCACCCGCTTAGCCACTGCCTCTCCAGAATCCAGTAATACAACGCCTTTTCCAAGATAATCACTTATTTCTGCTGCTATCATCGGAAAGTGAGTACACCCCAATACTAATACATCAATCTCTGACGCTTTTATTGGTTCAAGAATATTGTGTAGTTTATCTATATCTATTTTTTGTCGGGCGACATACTGCTCGGCTAGTAATACTAAATCGGATGTACCAAACAGATCGACTTTACAGTCTCCGGCAAATTGCTGGATTAATGTTTGAGTATAATCTCGCTTCACCGTGCCAGGCGTAGCAAGTAAACCAATGTGCTTTTTGCTGGATAACATTGCAGCAGGTTTAATAGCAGGCACCACACCCACTACAGGAATGGTTAATAGTCGACGTAAATGTGGCAATACTAAAGTACTGGCCGTATTGCATGCGACAACAACAATACTCGCATTAAGTCGTTGCGCATGGTGTGCAATCAATGCAACGCAACCTGTGATCAGTTCTTGCTCTGACAAGTTGCCGTAAGGCAAGCGTGCATTATCAAACAAGTAACAGTAATCATGCTGTGGTAGTTGTTTTCTAATCTCATTCATGACCGACAATCCGCCGATACCAGAATCAAACACTAAAATAGGTCCAGACAATATTGGCTCCAATTATCAATATGTTCAGTATTATTCGTCTTGTCGCTTTATACTAAGGCGCGTAACACTAGACATGAGCGTCATTTAGTATAATATTTGCGCCCTTTTTTACAGCCTTAGGTGGACAACATGAATTTAGCTGCAATGGATCCTAAAAACTACGATGCACAATTACAACAAAAGCGCATCAAGCTTGAACAGGCCTTTGCCGATTTCACTCCACCAGCACTTGAAGTCTTTGCTTCCGAACCAATGAATTATCGCATGCGTGCTGAATTTAGAATGTGGCATGAAGGCGATGACTTATATTACTACATGTTTGATAAAGCACTGAATGCAAAAGTGCGTTGCGATCAATATTTGCCTGCTGGTGTGCTTATTAATCAAATGATGGCGGAATTAATTGTTGAATTAAGACCTAATCCAGCATTACGTCATAGACTATTCCAAATTGATTTTTTGTCGACATTAAGCGGTGAGATATTAGTGTCATTGCTATATCACCGCCAGCTTGACGAAGAGTGGCGCGAACACGCAACTCAGTTAAAAGCGAAATTAGCAGCCAAGTATAATGTCAATATTATTGGTCGTGCCCGCAAACAGAAAATCGATTTAGATAAAGACTTCGTTGTCGAATCATTAACGGTTAATCAGCAGGTGTTACAATACAAGCAAATTGAGAACAGTTTTACCCAACCTAATGCCAAAGTGTCTGTAAAAATGTTGGAATGGGCAATCGATGCGACTAAGCAAAGCCAAGGTGATTTGTTGGAGCTGTATTGCGGCAATGGAAATTTTACCATTGCTCTGGCGCAAAATTTCAACCGTGTATTAGCCACTGAATTAGCTAAACCGTCTGTTGATGCCGCTCAGTATAATATTGACATCAATAACGTCACTAACGTTCAAATCATCCGTATGTCAGCAGAAGATTTTAGTGATGCAATGGCGAAGAAGCGTGAATTCAGACGTTTAGAAGGTATCGATTTAGACAGTTTTGACTGCAATACCATCTTTGTCGATCCGCCACGTGCAGGTATCGACCCTGAAACGTTAAAGCTTGTACAAGGCTACGAGCGTATTTTATATATCTCGTGCAACCCAGAAACCTTAAAAGACAACTTACTCACACTAAGCGAAACCCATGAGATAAGTCGTTTTGCCCTGTTTGACCAATTCCCGTATACCGACCATATGGAATCGGGCGTGCTACTTGTACGTAAGTAACCTGAGCTCGGGATAATAAATGCCTTTCAAACAGTCCTTTGCCCTGCTAACTGCGTTGAATCGACTTACAATAGGCTAGCTATTGACGCGTCAATTCGCCTTGTTAGCTGAACAAATGACAAGCTTGAAAGTGAGAAAGGGTAACATCTTGATTTTAAATAGCATAAGTTCATCCTTTATCCCGAGCTCAGGTTAAGTAAGCAGTTTACTAAACAATAAGGGCGCGAATCATCGCGCCCTTATTGTTTCAGCTTTTTAAACACAATCCGTTAAGCACGATTATCCATCTTTTGCTGCAACGCCTCAGCACCAGTAGCAACCATACGCAGCTGTAACACAAGCTGATCGGCCAATGCTTTACGCTCACTGCGTTTGATATCTAATGCCGATGCTCCTGCGTTAAACACCAAAATAACCAATGCTTCTGCCTGTGCTCGAGCTAAATCGGGAGTGCGATTGGCTTGTGCTTCGGTGTAATGAGCCAATTCAGAAATAAAATGCTCAATTTCACGCTCAACGGCCGCTCTAAAAGCTGCAGATGTACCAGATCGTTCATGTAGCAAAATACGAAATACGTTTGGATTAGACTCTAACACTTCTATAAAGGTGTCGACCGAAATACGAATTACACTGCCACCCGCTTCAGCACGTTGACGTCCTTTGCGCATCATTTGACGTAAGGTTAAACCGCCCTCATCAACCATGGTTAATCCGAGTTCGTTCATGTCTTTAAAATGACGATAGAAAGAAGTGGGCGCAATACCAGCTTCACGGGCAACTTCTCGTAGACTTAAGCTTGAAAAACTACGCTCTGCACTTAATTGATTAAATGCTGCATCGACTAATGCACGACGCGTTTTTTCCTTTTGTTGTGCTCTAACACCCATCTACTCATCCAATCAGTCAATATTTAGCAACAGATAATACCGTTTTTAAAACAGAAACACAGCCCTGTTAAACTTGACCCATGCCTACTACCTAAGTTAAATTAGCGTACAAATGTACGCTCAACTTGCTAAAACCTATAATTGGAATCCTACTAAATGAAAAAACCTCCAATCATTTGGCTTAATACCCTGTTATTTGCCATCACTTTACTTGGCGCTGTGGTATTGATCCCTTGGCGTGGTTTCACCCATGGCTTTGACGGCATTGAATGGATTGCATTTGTTGTTTTTGCTTACGCGAGTGGTTTATCTATTACTGCTGGTTACCACAGACTCTGGTCTCATAAAGCATATAAGGCTCACCCAGCCGTTCGCTTTTTATATGCGCTCGGTGGTGCATTAGCACTACAGAATAGTGCATTACATTGGTGTAGCGATCACCGTATACACCACAAACATGTTGATAATAATGATAAAGATCCGTACTCAGCTAAGATGGGTTTTTGGTATAGCCACATAGGTTGGATGTTGCGTGAATACCAAGCGAGTCGTTACAGCGATTACAATAATGTGCGGGATTTACAAAACGATCGCATTGTCATGTGGCAGCATAAACATTACCTTGCGTTAGTCATTTTAATGAACATTGGTTTACCGGCATTTTTAGGTTGGTTAAACGGTGACATACTTTCTATGGTGCTAATGGCGGGTTTACTGCGCTTAGTAGTAGTACATCACTGTACGTTCTTTATTAACTCATTAGCACACATTTGGGGAAAACAGCCGTACACAGATAAAAACACGGCTCGTGATAATGCATTTATCGCTTTATTGACATATGGCGAGGGCTATCACAACTTTCACCATATTTTTGAAAACGATTACCGCAACGGCATTAAGTGGTGGGACTACGATCCAACCAAGTGGTTAATTAAAAGTATGAGTTGGGTCGGCTTAACCACTGACTTACGCAAAGTACCACAAGAACGTATTGAAAGTGCTCGTTTGCAAATGCAACTTTTGCGAGCACAGAATCAAGTGGCACACTTACCTAACTGTGATGAAATTATTGAAAAGTTTCAGGCTGAATACGACTTAATGAAACAACACTTGCTTGAATATTATCAAGCGAAAAAAAGCCTACTAGAAGCGAAACGTAAGCAATTAGCCGACCATAATCTTAAGCAACAAGTACAAGATTTACGCAGTCAATTTTTAGAAAGACAGCGTCATTGGAAAAGTTTAACAGCGGCTTACGCTCAATAAACTGAGCGCAACGAAAAAGGCCATCTTGATTTAATCAAGATGGCCTTTTTGTTTATTGTATCTCTACTATTTATTGTTCGAATTGTTGTGTCACTTGCTGCTGAAGCGCCATACGATTGGTGGTATCACCTGCAACCACAGGCGCAATATTCACCTTCACCCGAGACCAAAAACGTGTTGGTTTAGTCGTTAATGCGTGTCCGCCTTTATGGCTAAAATACGAACCCCATAACCCATTAAGTGCTAACGGTATAACCGGTACAGGATCGCGTTGTAAAATCATCTCAATGCCTGGTCTAAACTCACCAATATCACCATCTGAGGTTAAACGCCCTTCAGGAAAGATACACACCAGTTCATCATTGGCTAACGCATTATGAATTTGCTCGAACGCATTAAGATAAGTCGCTTCGCACTTTTTAGGTGAGCAAATAGGAATAACGCCAGCATGCCTAAACACATACTTTAATAACGGAATTTCGCTAATCGACTTGTCCATCACAAATCGAATCGGTCGCGTTGACGCCCCCATAATAATTAGCGCATCAACGTAACTTACATGGTTACTGACAATGATCCCTGCTCCTTGAGCCGGAATGTGCTGTCTGCCCTGCACGTTAACCCGATACATTACGTGGCTAAGCAAGTAGCTAATAAACCGTTGAGTAAACTCGGGCACTTGAGAGTAAACATAAATCAGTACCACTAAGTTAAGTACACCGATAAGCATAAATAACTCAGGAATACTCCAACTAAACACCCCAAGTAAGACTATCGATAACACCGCCGAGCCAACCATAAACAACGCATTAATAATGTTGTTTGCAGCGATAGCTTGCGCACACTCTTGTTTTTCTGCGCGGGTTTGAATAAACGCATATAAAGGCACAATAAATAGTCCGCCGCTTAACCCCACCAGAAACAAATCAATCATCACACGATAATGCTGAGCATTGCTAATAAAAGACTCAAAACTATAGACAAAACCTGGCTCAACCACTTGTAGCGGGATTGCGCCTATCATGTCAAAGCTAAATACACTGAGTCCCAATACTCCAAACGGCAACAAACCTAGTTCAACATGGCCAAACGAAAAACGTTCACACACAAAAGACCCAACCGCAATCCCCACAGAAAATAGCGCTAACAGTAAAGACACCACCGTAGCATCTGCATGTAAATGCAGCTTGGCAAAATTAGGAAACTGAGTCAGATATGTCGCACCGACAAACCAAAACCAACTAATCGCTAAAATAGCCATCCAGATTGATGTCGTTTCACGAGCTTTACTAATGCAGCGCCAAGTGCCTGAGAAAAGTGAAAACTTATTCGGATTTAGCTCACCCTGTGCAGGCAGTGATGGAATCGCTCTACTTGCCAAATAACCACACACCGCAAGTACACTCACAATGATAGCTGCCCACGTTAAGCCATTTTCATTAGACACCACTAAACCAGCACTTAGTGTGCCGACAAGAATTGATAAAAACGTGCCCATTTCAACCAATGCGTTGCCTTTTACCAACTCAGCTTCACTCAGTGCTTGAGGCAATAATGAGTATTTCACAGGGCCAAAATAAGCCGATTGGCTACCGGTTAAAAACAACAGCAACAACATGACCATATAACTCTGGCTCACAATCGCGATAGCGGCTGTGGACATGATGATCAGTTCTAGTAACTTTAAGCGTTTGATCAATGTTGCCTTATTCATGTTATCAGCCACGATACCCGCATGAGCAGAAAACAAGAAAAACGGCAAAATGAATACACCAGCGGCCAAATTGACAAACAAATTAACGTCGATAGGTAATGCATTAAGCTGACTGTAGGTCACCAGTAATAACAGGACATTTTTATAAAAATTATCATTTAGCGCCCCTAAACACAGGGTTGCAAAATAAGGAAAAAAGCGTTTGGTTAATATCATACGAACTCCTTGTTTATGCCCATTCCGGCAATATATCCTTGTACATGACTGCAAAGCATTGCTTGCAAGTCACTGTGTGTGACAAATAGTTTTCCATCTAACGCTAAACACGTTAATCCATGAATACCGCCCCAAAGTACCCTGCTCATTAACTCCACTTTTTGATCGCTAATGTCTGCTATACATAAACGCAGCTGCGACTCGACTAACGCAAATAATGATTTGACTAACGCTGAATGATTTACGGGTAAGGGTTGCTCGTTGGGCATAGACAACTCAAAGACTAATCGGAAACAACTTTTATGTTGCAGTGCAAAGTCACTATACCGTACAGCCATATCTTGAATATTCAACAACGGTTGTTGTGTAGTTAATCCCTGCAACACCGCAGATAAGCTAACTAACGTATGCTCAGATACTGCTAATAATAAGTATTGGTAGCTACCAAAGATATTAATCAAAGTACTTGGCACATAACCGATTTCGGCAGCAACCTTTCGTAAACTCAACGAATGGATACTGTCATGCTGTAAATACTGCACTACCGCGGCTATCGCCATTTGTTTAATTTGCTCATGAGTGTGCTCTTTGCGTCTGGCCACTGCGCTACCTAATTCCATTACCTTTTATGGTTGCTAAGTTAACAGCAAACAAAATAAAAAACAATGTTCACAATAATATTTTACGTATTAGAAAACGACGACTTAGTTTGATAAACGACTAAAACACAAGATATTCTGCCTAATAGTGATTATAATTACGGCTCAATACGCCATCTAAAGATCACCTTATTATGTCTGAGCAAGCAGTTAAACTTACTGAATATAGTCATGGCGCCGGTTGCGGCTGTAAAATTTCGCCTAAAGTCCTAAGTACCATTCTTGCATCGCAGCTACCTGTATTTACTGATCCCAACTTATTAGTGGGTAATCAAACGCGTGATGATGCCGCCGTATATAAACTCAATGAACATACCGGCATTATCAGTACCACAGATTTCTTCATGCCTATCGTTGACGACCCATTTACTTTTGGCCGTATCGCCGCAACCAATGCGATTAGCGATATATACGCCATGGGCGGCACGCCAATTATGGCCATTGCTATATTAGGTTGGCCAGTCAATGTATTGCCACCTGAGATTGCACAGCAAGTCGTCGATGGCGGACGTCAAGCCTGCGCGGATGCTGGTATTATGCTTGCCGGCGGCCACAGTATTGATGCACCAGAACCCATTTTTGGGTTAGCCGTCACCGGTCAAATTCCACTTGAGTTACTCAAGCAAAACAATACGGCTAAAGCTGGCGATCGTTTATATCTCACCAAACCGCTGGGTATTGGTATTTTGACTACTGCGCAAAAACAAAAAAAATTACGTGACGAAGATAGTCAAATAGCACCACAAGCCATGTGCCAGCTCAACACAATTGGTATCGAGATAGCTAAAATCACTGGCGTGAATGCTTTAACAGATGTCACTGGCTTTGGTTTAGCAGGTCATTTAATTGAAGTGTGCCAAGGAGCAAAACTTAAAGCTAACCTCGCATTACATAACGTACCTTTACTGCCAAAGGTTGCTGATTACTTAGCACAAGGCTGTGTGCCTGGCGGCACCCATCGTAACTTTGACAGCTACGGCGAGCATCTACCGCCTTTAACCGACGACCAAAAAGCCATTTTATGCGACCCACAAACTAGCGGTGGTTTATTAGTGACTGTAAATGCAGAAAGCGAAGCCGAACTGCAAGCGTTACTGACGGCCAATAATATTGCTGCTGTGTGCATTGGCTCAATGGCCGAGTTCACCCCTGTTAATGTTGGTCACGATATACTCATTGAGTTAACTCAATGAACGACATCATTCCCAGTTCGGAATATGGCCGTTTACTACTCGAAAACAGACCACTAATTGATGTGCGCGCCCCAATAGAGTTTACTAAAGGCGCGTTTAGTCATTCGGTAAATTTGCCGTTAATGCAAGATGGTGAGCGCGAAAAAGTCGGTACCTGCTACAAACAGAATGGCCAAGACGCCGCTATTGCGTTAGGCCATCAATTAGTGACAGGGAAGGTAAAACAAGCGCGAATTGAAGCCTGGCAGGCTCAACTGTCACAACATCCAGAAAGCTATTTATACTGTTTTCGGGGTGGACTGCGCTCTAAGCTATCGCAACAATGGATAAAAGAATCGGGTCTTAATGTGCCTTATATACAAGGTGGCTATAAGGCAATGCGCGGCTTTTTAATTGAAGCGATAGACAGTGCGCCAAAGCACTCCAGTATGCTGATTTTAAGTGGCATTACCGGCAGTGGTAAAACCGAATTTATTCATCAGCGTGATGAGTCGGTTGATTTAGAAGGTATTGCTAACCATAAAGGCTCGAGCTTTGGTAAAAACATTGACCCACAGCCAACGCAAATCAACTTTGAAAATAATCTTGCAGTATCATTGCTCAAACATCAACAGCAACAGCATCGACATTTATTGCTTGAAGATGAGAGCTTTCTGATTGGACGCTCTGCACTCCCCCACGCTTTTTATCAAGCCATGCAACTTGCGGATATCGTATTACTGGATGAACCCAGAGACATTCGCCTGCCTCGCTTACTCAACGACTATGTCACCGAAAAGCTGGCAGACTATGTTGCTAAGTTTGGTGAGCAAGCTGGTTTTGCTGCATTTAGCGACTACCTCAGCCAAAGCCTTACAGGGATACGTAAGCGCTTAGGCGGTAAGCTGCATAGTGAGCTGCAACAATTGGTAGACGATGCGTTATTACAGCAGCTGAATCAAAATGATGTGAGTAAACATCTAGAGTGGATTAGTGTGTTACTTGAGATTTACTATGATCCTATGTATCAGTTTCAATTAGAAAAGAAACAAGATCGCATTATTTTTCAAGGTGACCGGCAAGCGATTCATCAATGGTTAGACGATCGTAAAACAGTCTAAAAATAACGCCCTCATTTGAGGGCGTTTATTTGTAGGCTTAATAAATATCGACAGAAATTTGTTCAATAACATAATTATCATAAAATTCTGACCGAGTTTTCAAATCAGCGCGTTGTATTTCGACTACTTTTGTGCGGAATTGATTATATTGGCTCGACGAATGACTAAAGTAACCATAAATCATGACCGATAAATTCGCCTGGGTAATTTGCTCAAACGGCGTTTGTAAATTTGTCGGTAAATCCAAATCAGGAAACGTCCCTTTTAATGGCGCTTCAATTGTCCAATTCGCTATACCGCTTTGACCAAAATCAACCTGAAGTAATGTTTTACCCGTCCCAATACCAGTAAAATCATAGTTACTGGCACCATCCTCACTAAAACTAGATAAAATGGCGTCGGTGCTTTGTAACATTTTTTGCTGGTTTTGCTGTAATTGTACTACTTGAGTAGCGTCAGGATCGGTTACGCGATGGCGCCGGCTGGTGTAGTAAAAAACTTGACCATTATCGTCACCCCCTAACGGTTCAAAATTAGAATAAGTAATAAAATTATTAGCAAATAATCCCGGGAAAACATGCGCAGACACGGGCCATTCAATCCAGTTTACTCGGCCGTAATCGGTTTCTGAAAACGTTCTAAAACTCGGCGAGTATATATTGTTGTTGGCACTGCTTAATTCGGCGTTGAGTTCAACACCTTCATTTTCAGCGTTTTCAAATATAGAAGGGGAAACATATATCGTGCTATTAGCAGCATAACTATTAACATCGATTTGTGCTGCATAAGATGTCAAACCATCAGCATAAGTTGGGGTTAGCACTAAATTAACAGGGGGGAATTGCCCATCTTGTTTACACACCTTAGCACTAGACCTATCACTCCTACCGTCAATATAAACGGTATAACCGTTATAATTGGCATTAACATCACTCAATGAAAAATTGAAGTCGCTGCAAGCACAAGCTGAATCGATATTGCTATTACGCTCACCCACAATGCCAATATCACCCGCAACAACATTGAGCTTACTGTAAACGAATAACTCGCCATTGATTTGTTGTGCATATGAAAAGTGATAAGCATCTGATGGCCAAGCAATATCAAACTTACCTGTTGAAGGCACTTTTGATTGGCTTAAAATACTGCCATCTTTACGATGTACAATAATGTCAGTTCCTACTGCAGGTTGGCTGACATCACACGCAGCGGCGTAATAAACAATATCGCCAGTTAAGCGTCCATCAGGGCTTCCACCACTGTCAGTAGAGGTATCGTCACTACCGCCTCCACAACCTGACAACCCAATCGCCCCGAGGATGAATAACATCGAAGTTGAAGCGGTATACATTCCTTTGCGTCTCATGTGTTTTGCTCTCAATAAACAGTTCACTAACAATTGAGATACAATATTCACACACTAATACAAAAGCAATATGCGACTAAAAATATATTCCCCCGACCACATCAATTAGGTCGTGAGTAAAATATCCCAAGGTAAATTGGGGCTACCCACCACAATAAAATTCGGGTTTTCTAAGCTTTCTCGTTCGTTGTACGTCATTGGCTGCAAGTTAATATCAATCAAAGCACCGCCGGCTTCTTCAATAATAATTTGCGCCGCGCCCGTATCCCACTCACCGGTTGGGCCTAAACGTACATAACAATCAGCGCGACCTTCTGCGACTAAACAACTCTTTAATGCCGCGCCACCCATAACAACCAATTCGCAATGATTAGGTTTATTGAGCAACTTCAACACAGACTGAGGATCTTGGCGACGGCTTACGGCTAATCGTAAATTATCAGTTTCATTGTTAGTTAACTGTTTACTGGTAATGCGGACTTCATTTTTACCGTCACGCTTATACGCACCTAATCCTGCAATGGCGTAATAACACACCTTAGTCATTGGCACATAAACGATACCCATAATAGGACGATTGTGTTCAACCAATGCGATGATCACAGAAAAATCGCCACTGCCAGCAATAAACTCGCCTGTACCATCTAGTGGGTCAACCAACCAATAGCGCTTCCATGTTTCGCGCACACTTAATGGAATATCGGCCGCTTCTTCACTTAAAATGGGAATGTCTGGAGTCAACACAGCAAGTTGTTGGCAAATAATATCGTGGGCAGCCAAATCTGCCGATGTTACAGGCGTATTGTCTGATTTTATCTCACGTTTAAAGCTACCCTTTAAGTAGATCTCGCGGATTTTCTCTCCGGCCTCAGTGGCGATGCCGATAACTTGGTCAATTACATCTTCTGGCTTCATTACTACTCCAATCGCTGGGTTCGATAAGGATGACCTTCTAAGGGGTTAAATTAGCTTTTATCCCCTTATGTCGCGGTTGTTTGCCTAAATTATTGTCTCGCGCAAATGCCATGCACGATGAACCATCGCTAAGACTCTGCTTTCGATGTCTCAGAGGTTGCTAGATATTGCTGGGTTAAAAATAATGCACTCACACTGCGAGACTCTGAAAAATCACCATTGTCGAGTAATAATTGCCAGTCCGCTAAAGGCCACGGAATAACATCTATCGGCTCTGGTTCGTCTCCTTCTAAACGACTAGGATAAAGATCCTCAGCGACAAAGATTTGCATTTTGCTTGAGAAATAGCCTGGCGCAAGTGACAACTCTTTTAACAGTGTCAGCTTATGGCTGCCAAATCCAATCTCTTCTTGTAGCTCTCGGTTTGCGGCTTCAATGGCGGTTTCTCCAGGATCGATCAATCCTTTAGGAAAACCTAATTCATAATTATCAGTGCCTGCGGCATACTCACTGGCTAATAACAGCTTACCTTCGTGAATAGGGACAATCATCACAGCCCCTCTGCTACCGCCTTTCATTCTTTCGTATTGGCGTTCAACGCCATTAGAAAACTTAAGGTGAACCTGCTCAATTTGAAACAGTCGGCTTTTAGCAACGACTTCTGTGTGCAGGATTTCCGGCTTTTTATGCCGCTGTGTCATTGCAGCCCCATGTGACGAATTAATAAAGACAAAGTACAATCTTACTATTCTACGTATATTCTACAACCGGAATTTACCCCCTTCTGTATTCAAGTTTGTATTTTGGTGTTTTTTAAGATAAATCACAAAGCCACTTAGGTATCTAAACGCAATAAAAAAGGAGCTAATAAGCTCCTTGTTTATGTTCTAGACTATTAGAAATGATAACGTAAACTGAATTGCCCAGTTAAAATATCATTCGGCTCTAAATCAATATATTGATAACCAATACCTAACGACCACGACTTGGTCATTTGATAATGAAATTGCATTCCAATATACCAATCAGTACCGTCCAATTCGGTCATTAATCGGCTATTATTCATGTCGCTGACAACATCAGCTTCCCACCTAAACAAACCGACAGGTACTTCAAAACGCCAATCTTCATGCTCTACAACTGTAAAGCGCAAGCCTAATGTCATTCCTTCAGCCAATATAGGAGTCACCGACTTCAACTCTTGATGATACGCCTCAGGGGTTAAAGTACTTCCGCTAAGTTGTGCACTGCCGTTGCCAAAGTCTGAATAACCTAACTCCACAGCAATAAACGTGTTCCATTGATAACCCGCACTCAAACCAAATGCAGTATCGTCATCATTGACATCAGTGATTTCTGTGTCTGTTTGCCTATGAGCTAACTTACTATCGGCATAAGCTTGCCCAACAAAACCATCTAGATACCATCTATTGGCTTCTGCTGCATTAGCTTGTGTTATCACACTGGCCAGTACCACACTGCTTACCGTTAGCCACTTAGCTCGACGCAGTAAACCACCAAATATAAGTAGGACTAATCCATACAAAGATAAGCTGCCACCACTGGATTTATTTTTTACAATAACATCCTGATAAGCATTAATAGTAATAAACACTTGTCCCATAGCCTCACCTCCTGCACCGTCACTTATCAAATAACTCACGGTGTCGATGCCTTCAAAGCCTAACTTTGGAGTATAACGTAATTGGTTAGCTTCAACGGTCACCAAGCCCTCTAAAGCAGAACCGCTAATTAACGTTAAAGAATCACCATCTATATCGCTGTCGTTAATCAATACATTTAACAGTAAACTCGTTCTATCATCGGTTTCTGCATTATCATCTACCGTTGTTGGTGGACTATTAGCGATAACAGTTATGGTTACTTGACTCGTTGAAGTGCCACCTTGTCCATCAGAAATACTATATGAAAGTATATCTGTACCAATAAAATCAACTTCAGGGGTATAACTGATCTGTTGATTAGCTAACACGCTAACATCGCCGAAATCACTTGTGACACTTTGTACACTTAATGAATCACCATCTTCATCTGTATCATTAGCCAATACATCTATATCAAGACTTTGGTTTAATGACATAGATGCATTATCTACATTTGCTACAGGAAAATGGTTGCCGTTAAGTAATACTGCTACACCACCAGGATCAACAACAGTGCCATTAATACGACCATCGCTATCATTAGCACCACCATCTTCAATCGTTAATTGTACACACCAATGCCCTTCGGTTAAGCCTTCTGTGTATTCAACGCTTCCTGGTGGAGGGCAATAACCTAACTCGCCGGCGCTACTAGAGATCGTATTATTAGTGTCAGTCACAAAAGTGTCCCAACCTTTTTCAGAATGATATTTACGATAAATAGAATTTATCGCTATCGGTAATATTTGTGGCAGCACTAACTTAACACTTTGTCCAGGAACAGGTAAATCAGACACATCAAAGTCGAAAACCCCACCAATATTAATCGCTTCCATGTCTTCAGGAATGATGTTTATTTCAATTTTTGAACCAAACGCATTTTGCTCTAATGCACTTTGACCTAAACGTAAACACACTCCTGCTTCACCTTCCATTAAGAAACGAGTTTGTGAAGTCTTTGTCTCTTGTAACACATTACAAGAATCGATTGCATCTAAGTAGTTCGGTATTCCATCGAGATCTGTATCAGTAAAACCTTCCTGATTGTCTGGAATTAAATCACCATCAGAATCATCACCACTAAGTACTGGCAATATCGCATACACCACGAGATTGACCGTTTCTGTGGTTGATAATTGAGGAATACCATTATCTGTTACCGTTAAGCTTATCGGGTAAACACCTGGCTCTAGGTCAATAGGAGATAAGTACACCCCTGTATCGCTTGGCTGTATATCAACTGCGCCACTTTGCCATTCAGACGTTAAACTATCTTGTTGATTGGCATCAGTAAGGTTCACATTGATACTTACATCTCCACCATTTTGAGCGACGATAAGTTGTTCGTTACCAGCTTGGGTAATTTTCAACCCTATTTTTGGCGCAATATTAACTTCTGAAATCAATATATTCGATTTATTCTTGCTGCCAACATTCACACTAGAGTCGAGACTAATCGTCACGCTCTCATCAACCTCATTATCGCCATCTTCAAAGGTATTAAAGTTGAATTGTGCTGTTTGTCCTGAAGTAATCTCCACAACACCATCGACTAAATCATGATCGCTACTATCTGCAGAACCAGACACAGTGAAAGGCACTATGACTGGATATACTGGTGCAGTACCATTTAAATGAACAGTAATAGCAACTTCATTACCTTCTGCAACGGTTTGATCTTTTCCAAAAGACACCAACGGATATACATTGATTTTTTGAGCTTTAATCGCTGTATTACCTTCTGCGTCAGTTGCTTGCCAATAAACTAGGCTAACGCCTGGTGCAAATACAACATTCTTGTTAATTAGTG
The DNA here is from genome assembly GCF_050849305.1 of Shewanella sp. MF05960. NCBI lineage: Bacteria > Pseudomonadati > Pseudomonadota > Gammaproteobacteria > Alteromonadales > Shewanellaceae > Shewanella > Shewanella sp. MF05960. The sequence continues at coordinate 15,713 of NZ_JBOZPS010000031.1, forward strand.
AAACAGGTAATGATTGTCCATTTCGATCAACCGCTTTAGCGACACCCAGTTTTACTCGTGTAAACAGCCCAGTTGCATTGATATCGATATCACTTGGTAAAGTGATAACCGGCTGGCTATCTGACGCAATGCCATCAATTAATAAATTAACTTTAGCCGTTGCGCGGCCTTGATTACCATCAGTTATAGTATAACGAAGGGCTACTGGGCCAACATAAGCTTCAGGAGCAGTAAAGCTTAGTCCTTCTGCTGTTATAGCGACGGTACCAATATCAGCGGCTGCACCGTCAATAGTCAATACATCACCATCTACATCGATATCGTTAGCTAATACAGCTAACGCATAAATATTGCTTTCTACTCCCACTACGGTAAACGTATCGTCCACTGCCACAGGTTCATCATTGATTGATGTAACATTAATTGTAACTGCCGCAGGTTCAGAGCTTAACTCCGCATCCTTAGCGATAAAACTAATCACATCAGTACCATTAAAGTCTTTCTCTGGAGTATAAAGCCATACTGTTCCATTTTTCTCTAAAGTACCCGACGTAGGCATCGTAACGACTTCATAACTCAGTAAATCATTATCTGAATCATTAGCACTGAGTGTAATCATCACAGAGCTATCTTCATCCACTGTAACAATTGAGCTCACTGCAATCGGTGCATCATTGACGTTTATAACAGTAATACTAAAGCTTTGGTCAGCCGTTAATCCATCACTGTCGGTTACTTTAAGTGTCACAGCATGGCTGCCCACGTCGCTGTTGCCTGGAGTACCACTCAATATGGCGGTAGATGCATCAAAGCTTAGCCAAGCTGGAATGGTCACGCTGCTATAGGTCAGCACATCACCCACATCACTGTCAGTGGCAGACACTGTGTAGCTGTAAGCCACATCTTGCGTTGCCACTGTCACACCACTTGAACTGAACACCGGCGCGTCATTAACGTTGGTCACTGTCAAGTTAAATACTGGTAGACTAGCCGAAAAGGAACCGTCAGACACACTAATCACAATGCCAGTTGTTTCACCCACGTCTTGATTGGTAGGGGTGCCTGACAGCATACCTGTTACGCTATTGAACGTTGTCCATATTGGCTTGTTGACGATACTAAAAGTAAGCGTGTCGCCAACATTGTCTGCCGCAGAAGGCGTAAATTGATATGGTATATCCTGAGCAACAGTTAATGTCGGTGATCCATTAATTGTTGGAGCGCCATTGGGTATAACGACATTAGAGTTACCAGATGCAGCACTGACCCCCGCACTATTAGTCGCTGTCACACTGAAAGTATATGCCGTTCCGTTGGTTAAGCCGGTTACCGTTAACGGTGAAGCACTGCCCGTTGCCGTTAATCCACCAGGGCTTGACGTCACGGTATAACCCGTTATCGCTGAGCCGCCTGTGTTGCTTGGCGCAGTAAAGCTTACTGTTGCTTCGCTATCACCTGCCGTTGCGCTGCTAATGGTCGGCGCATTGGCCGCAACCGCATTAACAGTAAAGGTTTCACTCACTTGTACCGCTGCGCTAAACGCTGCATTACCCGCCTGGTCTACATTTACCGTACATGTGCCTGGCATCACAAAGCTTAAGACGCCGCCAGAAGTAATCGTACACACGCTGCTTGTCGCTGAGCTAAAGCTTGGTGTTAAGCCTGAGCTTGCACTCGCGGTTAACGTTGGGCTGGTATCCACATTTTGTGCACCAGGATTGGCAAACGTTATCGTTTGTGGACCTATCGGTGTCACGCTGTTGGATGCACTTGATGCCGCACTCGCGCCGGAACTGTTGGTCGCAGTGACACTAAAGGTGTAAGCCGTTCCGTTGGTTAAGCCGGTTACCGTTAACGGTGAAGCACTGCCCGTTGCCGTTAATCCACCAGGGCTTGACGTCACGGTATAAGCCGTTATCGCTGAGCCGCCTGTGTTGCTTGGCGCAGTAAAGCTTACTGTTGCTTCGCTATCACCTGCCGCTGCGCTGCTAATAGTCGGCGCATTGGCCGCAACAGCATTAACAGTAAAGGTTTCACTCACTTGTGCCGCTGCGCTAAACGCTGCATTACCCGCCTGGTCTACATTTACCGTACATGTGCCTGGCATCACAAAGCTTAAGACGCCGCCAGAAGTAATCGTACACACGCTGCTTGTCGCTGAGCTAAAGCTTGGTGTTAAGCCTGAGCTTGCACTCGCGGTTAACGTTGGGCTGGTATCCACATTTTGTGCACCAGGATTGGCAAACGTTATCGTTTGTGGACCTATCGGTGTCACGCTGTTGGATGCACTTGATGCCGCACTCGCGCCGGCACTATTAGTCGCTGTCACACTAAAGGTGTAAGCCGTTCCGTTGGTTAAGCCGGTTACCGTTAACGGTGATGCACTGCCCGTTGCCGTTAATCCACCAGGGCTTGACGTCACGGTATAACCCGTTATCGCTGAGCCGCCTGTGTTGCTTGGCGCAGTAAAGCTTACTGTTGCTTCGCTATCACCTGCCGTTGCGCTGCTAATGGTCGGCGCATTGGCCGCAACCGCATTAACAGTAAAGGTTTCACTCACTTGTACCGCTGCGCTAAACGCTGCATTACCCGCCTGGTCTACATTTACCGTACATGTGCCTGGCATCACAAAGCTTAAGACGCCGCCTGTGGTAATCGTACACACGCTGCTTGTCGCTGAGCTAAAGCTTGGCGTTAAGCCTGAGCTTGCACTCGCGGTTAACGTTGGACTGGTATCCACATTCTGTGCACCAGGATTGGCAAAGGTAATAGTTTGAGTTGCTTGAGGCGTAATTGAATTAGAAGCAGATGAAGCTGAACCCGTACCTACCGAGTTGGTCGCTGTTACGCTAAACGTATAAGCAACGCCATTTGTCAGACCGGTCATCGCTATCGGTGAGCCTGCGCCTGCACCTGTTAATCCACCAGGTGATGATGTCACCGTATAACCGGTAATCGCTGCACCACCATTACTGGCTGGCGCGCTAAATGCCACGCTAGCCGCAGTATCACCTGCCGTTGCAGTTCCTATAGAAGGAGATCCCGCCACTATGGCATTAATGCTAAAGGATCTGCTTACCTGAGCGGCGGCCAAATAACTGCCATTGCCCGCTTGGTTTGTATTAATCGTACAGGTACCGACGCTTACAAAGGTCAACACTCCACCACTGGTAATCGTACAAACCCCGGCTGTGGATGAAGTAAAGGTGGGCGAAAGTGCTGAATCCGATGAGGCGGTAAGCGTAGGGCTAGTACCAAAATTTTGTGCGCCTGGATTGGCAAAGGTAATAGTTTGAGTTGCTGCTGGAGTTATAGCACTTGAGGCTGTCGATACACTGCCGGTACCGGAACCATTGGTTGCTCTAACGGTGAATGTATAAGCCAAACCATTGGTTAACCCTGAAACGTTAATGGGAGAACCTGCGCCTGCACCGGTTAAACCACCTGGGCTAGCTGTCACGGTATAGCTAGTAATCGTTGCGCCGCCAGTAAAGACTGGCGCACTAAAAGCAACTGAAGCTTGAGTATCACCTGCCGTTGCCGTAGCAGCAGTAGGAACCCCAGGCACAACGGCATTAACAGTAAATGAGCGCGTTACTGTTGGCGCGGCCGAGTAACTACTATTACCGGTTTGATCTGCATCAATGCTACAAGTACCCGCCGCGACAAAGGTTAATGCTCCACCGGTTGTAACCGTACAAATACCCGTAGTCGATGATGTAAAAGTAGGCGTTAAGGATGATGATGCCGTGGCTGTTAAGGTCGGCGTAGTGCCAAAGTTTTGTGCCCCTGGATTAGCAAAAGTGATTGTCTGCACCGCCGCTGGCGTTATTGAGTTAGATGCGCCTGATGCAGCACCTGTACCTATACCAGAGCTAGTCGCAGTCACCGTAAATGTATAAGCCACACCATTGGTAAGGCCGGTGACTGTCATAGGCGAGCCAGCGCCTGAACCGGTGAGTCCTCCTGGGCTCGACGTCACGGTATAACTCGTAATCGCCACACCACCGTTAGAGGCTGGCGCAGTAAAGGCTATCGATGCCTGTGTGTCTCCTGCAGTCGCGGTAGCAGCCGTAGGCGCACCTGGCACCACGGCGTTTACGGTAAATGATTGTGCCACTGTTGTTCCGGCAAGATAACTACCATTACCCGCTTGATCGGCATTGATCGTACAGCTACCCGCTGTTACAAACGTTAAATCGCCACCCGAGGTGATGGTACACACACCTGTGGTTGATGACGTAAAAGTAGGTACTAACGATGAAGTTGAGGTGGCGCTTAAGGTTGGCGTGGTACCAAAGGTTTGTGCCCCAGGATTACCAAAAGTGATGGTTTGTGTTGCTTTCGGGGTAACCGAATTAGACGCACCAGAAGCGGAGCCTGTGCCTACCGCATTGGTTGCAGTTACGGCAAAGGTGTAAGCTGTGCCATTGGTTAAGCCGGCAACAGTAATCGGAGAGGATGTCCACGAACCCGTAAAAGTGCCTGGGCTCGAAGTCACGGTATAACCTGTGATGGCTGAACCACCATTAGAACCCGGCGCACTAAACGCGATGATCGCTTGGCCGTTACCCGCCGTTACCGTATCTACAGTGGGTGCACCAGGTACAGTGACCGGAGTGACCGCATTGGACACAGTAATACCATTAGCAGTTAAATCAGCCACAGTAACCGCTGAGTCTGACCCTGCAGACCAATCCTCTGCTGCCGCTAGGTTATAGGTTGTTACATCGTTTGACTGGGTGCCATTTTTATTCAGTAAACTATCAACCGAACTTTTATCAGTGGCACTTAGCGTTAAGCTAAAACTTGTGCCATTGGTGATTTCAACATTAGCGGTATCAGTTAGAGTGTAGGTAGCGCCTGCTTGGCCTGTTAAAGTAAACTTATTAGCAATAATGTCATTAGTGCCGCCAGATCCAGATCGAGTAAATCCTGAACCACTGACCGTAGCGATACCGGTAGATACATCATACAAGGCGCTGGTAATAGTCGGCACTGAAACATTGCTTGCGGTAAAAACATTTGATGCATCGGCAACGGTGACCGCAGGACCTGCCCCCGCAGCCCAGTCTTCAGCTGCATTAAAATTGTAGGTGGATATATCAGTAGAGACCCCACCATTTCTATTCACGATAAGGTTTAGACTTGCTTTGTCGGTGGCACTTAACGTCAGGCTGAAACTGGTGCCCGAAGTGATTTCGACATTACTTGTATCAGTGAGTGTGTAGGACGTACCGGCTTCACCGTAAAGAGTAAATTTATTGGCCACTATGTCGTTAGTTGCGCCGGCACGTTTTGACAAACCGGTACCTGTTACCACCAAAACAGCGGTATTGGCATTGTAAGTCGCATTGGTAATAGTGGGGGTGGGTACGCCGCTGGCGGTAATTACGTTACTCGTCAAATCTGCCGTATTGCCAGCGGTTACCGCTGCGTTCCAGTCATCTGCCGCCGCAAGGTTGTAGGTAGTACCGCCCGTAGAAGCAGTACCATTTTTGTTTGTAATTTGGCTATTAATTGCGGCTTTGTCGGTCGCACTTAAGGTGAGTGTGGCAGTGGATGCCGAGCTAATATCTACATCGCTGGTATCGCTCAGTGTATAGGTCGCACCACCCTCGCCGGTAAAGGTCAGCTTACTTGCATCGATATCATTTGCTGCGCCTGCTTTTGAAGTGAAATTAGTGCCGGTTACCACTATTGCGCCAGTGCTGGCATTGTAGGTTGCGTTGGTGATTGTGGGCGTAGGTAGTACCTTCGGGCTAAAATCCAAATCATCAATATCAATATCTAAATCGACACCGCTAATACGCACCTCATCAATGTTCTCCCAACTTGAATTGGCAGACACATCGAATGTGCCAAAATTAACGGCACTTAAATTGTAGCTCGTACTAACCACTGAAACATTATCCCGGAAGCCGCTAATCGTTAAGTTATTACTCCCAAAGCCCCTCGACACGGCAAAACCATTCAATTTAAACTCATCACCATCACTGGTTTTAAAACTCACCAAAGTCGATGTGCCGGGTCCAAAACTGCGATATCCCAAGGCTTTATCTGCCAAAGATGCGATATCACCATCAGTAACTACCTTAATATAAATGGCGTCATTATTGGTGTAGATAATGTCGGCGATGGTAACAGAATTACTTCCCCGGTCACCCGCAAGTAACGCGTCAAAATTCTGATCGGCGGGTGTCGCTGCCCAAGCGGTTTGCATCAGGGTCATAAATACAATACTTAAAAATATTCTAAGCCTTGTAACACCATATTTTTTAGTACATATACCAAATGTGTTAAAGCTAATAGTCAGCGTATTTTTAAGCATAATATTCTCTTTTATAATGAATAGCGGCGTTTTAAAAAATGTACAACTCATTTGCTGGCACAACAAAGCGCCCCATTAAGGACGCTTGGCAAATAAACTTAACTTTACACTTTGGAATATATAGATTTGAAATTATAGATAGAATGTCAAAAAATAACACTATTTTAACAAGCTTATGTGAAATAATAATATCCATGTAAATTCACTTACTGGGTTTAACTAGAATCTTTTCAAATTAAATAACACACAGGTTGTAGTATGTTTCCTTGGAACAACATAGACACAGTGCTGCTCGATATGGATGGCACCCTGCTAGATTTGCACTTTGATAACCATTTTTGGCTGCAATTAGTGCCACAACAATTAAGCCTGTTACGCCAGATTAGCCTAGACGATGCTAATGATTTGGTGACTCAAGCGTATCATAATGTCGTCGGCACCCTAGATTGGTACTGTTTAGATTATTGGCAGCAACATTTAGGCTTAGATATTTTGGCTTTGCATCATACGGCTGCAGACAGAATTAACATACGCCAGGACAGCATGCCCTTTTTACAAGCACTCGCGGGTGCAAGTAAGCGGCGAATTTTGTTCACCAATGCGCATCCTCATAGCCTGGCGTTAAAGCTCACTCACACCAATTTAGCCGATGGCTTAGATGAGTTATTGTCGAGTCATGAAAGTGGCTACCCCAAAGAGCATCCCAACTTTTGGCGTTATGCGTTTGATAAATTTAATTTATACCATTTACATTAATTAACTGGTCAGTTTTGTCCAGCTTCTAGAGCATAATTTAATTACCCTTTCAGGCTCTGCAATAAAGTGATTCCATGCAATTGAGCACTGTTCAACAATATCGTCAT
>NZ_JBOZPS010000032.1:0-16593 GCF_050849305.1 Shewanella sp. MF05960
ACCTGATCCCATTCCGAACTCAGAAGTGAAACACAGTATCGCCGATGGTAGTGTGGGGTCTCCCCATGCGAGAGTAGGTCATTTCCAGGCGCCTAATTTACTCGAAAGAGTAGTGATAAGCCCGTTGTTAACGCAACGGGCTTTTTTACGTCTGCAGTTTAGTCAATATAATGTAAGCGTATAGGCAACTACACCTACTTTTTAAAATTCCATGATAATAGGCTGTTGATATCCGGTGCTGGTTTACATAGTTCATCAAGGCAAACCATGATGTATATTGTGGCTTAATGAATCTGTACACCGAGATGAGGTAAACTCCTCCTTAATATAATACGGTGTATAAAGTAATGAAATCTCAACCCACTTACTCAACAGAATTTAAAATAGATGCTGCTAATCTCGTGATTAAGCAAGGCTACTCAACAAAAGAAGTTTGTGAGGCCACAGGTGTTGGTCCAACAGCAATAAGGCGTTGGGTGACTCAACTCAGGCAAGAATTTGAAGGTATTACACCATCAGGAAATTCCATCACCCCAGAACAGCAGCGCATTCAAGAGCTCGAAGCTAAAATCAAGAAGATTGAATGGGAGAAAGACATCCTAAAAAAGGCTACCGCTCTCTTAATGCAAGACAGCATCAAACGATAGCATTAATTGAATTGTTATCAAGAGAGCAGAACATCGTTAAACAGCTTTGCTGTTTATTTGAAGTGCCCTGTAGTAGCTATCACTATCACCTTAAACATCGTGGTTTAGTGAACCCCGAACGTGCAAGATTACGCCAACAGGCCATCTCAATACACTGTGATAGCCGAGGTGCAGCAGGCGCGAGAACAATAGCAGGCCAGCTAAATCAGTCAGTTGAAAATGTGGGTCGCTATCAAGTTACGAACCTAATAGATATTTTTTGCTTATCAATAGTGAACCCGGAAAACATTATTGTGGTTTAATGAATCAGTAATTAATAAGAGATAAACGCTCCTTAATATGGTGCATCAAGTCATGAAATATTAGGCAACGTACTCAAAAGTTTTTAGTTTTATATCAGATATTTAACAAGGTTATTTAACTATGAAACTCGTGATGCTAAGGTTTCGTCTCAACAGTATTAAGACGCTGAGTGATTCCCCAAAGTATTGGTATTATTGTTAGTTATATTTCAACATCACTTTTTTCTGCTTCAAGAAACACGTTAGTTTGCCTGAAAAAACTGCAATTGAGCTGATATATTGAAAAAATGCTTTACCTTTGGGGGCTGTTTTAGCATAATGCACTCGTCAACAGGGGTGTAGTTCCAATTGGTAGAACAGCGGTCTCCAAAACCGATGGTTGCGAGTTCGAGTCTTGCCACCCCTGCCAAATTAAGAGGGCCTAGCAGAAATGCTAGGCCTTTGTCTTTTCTAGAGTTTTTCCCCATATTTCTTTCTGTAAGCTTCTAATTTTTAGAGATGAATTTTTTCCTATTTCTTCGTTGTGACCAAACGGTGACCAAATTGTGACTCGGCCATATTTTCTTGTGCCATTTGCATAATTTAGAATAGTCTTACTTCACTTCATTACCTAATTCATAGATCAAACTACAGACTGTTTTATTATAGCCATAAATCTATATCGGACTAATGTACCAGTTTAATTTGTATGAATTAGATGTCCGCATGAGGTTAAATTATTTCTCATGATATCTTAAAAATAATTTGTATCTTTATTGTCACCATGGCCGTTATCAGCATATGTTCAATTATTACCGTGATTCTTCTTTTTTTACAGAGTATGATTAGTTGTAATTGTTAAGGTTTTTAGCATGCTACAAGGGAGTGACGGCATTGGATGCAAGCAATAAAAAATCAGAGAACTTCAGTTTTCTTGAATCCTACGATCCTATTTTTATCGATTTAGCCATCAGTGCTGAACGTGCCTTCACCAGTGACCCTAATACAACCCTAATCAAATTACGCCAACTCGGCGAAGCGATGGCACAAGATATCGCCGCCAGATGTGGTATTGAGTTCGATGACAAAACCACCCAAGCAGATTTGCTGTATAAAATTAATCGAGAGCTAAACCTAGAAGCCGTTGTTCGTCAGTTATTTCACGCTCTAAGAATTGAAGGCAACAAAGCTACTCATCAATTTAAAACTCAGCACAAAGAAGCATTAGAAGGCTTAAAGTTAGCCCGTAGCTTAGCCATTTGGTTTCATCATACGTTTGGCGATCAAAAAACCGCTTTTAAAGCCGGCCCTTTTGTTGCCCCTCAAGATCCAAGTCAGCATCTGCAAGATTTACAGACCCAAATTGACCAGCTACGTAGTGAGTTAAGTGAAAACCACCAGCAATTAGCAGACAACCATCAGCTAACGGATTTACTCACCCGTGAAAAAGAAGAATATGCCGTTCTTGCAGAGCAAATGGATGTAGAAGCACGTGCTTTTTCAAAACAAGCATCGCAGCACGAACAGGCTTTAGCTGAACAAAAACGTCAATTTGAAGGCCGCATTAAAGCACTGCAAATTGAGTTAGCTCAGCAAGCTAAAGATGATTTACAAGCTGCCAGTAAAAGTAAATCTGACCTCAGCACTCGAGCAAGTAGAGCTGGAATTCAAGTAGAACTGAATGAAGAGCTAACCCGCGTGCTAATTGATCAACAGCTTAAAGCAGCTGGCTGGCTTGCAGATACCCAAAGGCTGACATTCAATAAAGGTGTTCGGCCAGAGAAAGGTCAGAATATTGCTATTGCCGAATGGCCTACGCAATATAAAGGTCAAAAGGGCCGCGCCGATTATGTGTTGTTTTGTGGCCTTATTCCTATTGCGATTGTTGAAGCAAAAAAAGAGAACGCCAATGTTGCAGGCAAAATCACCCAAGCTGAACGATATTCAAAAGGATTTAAAGTCACGCCATCGCAACAAGGTGCGTGGGAGCTAGAAGGTCGAACTGTCGCTTGGGCAGATGAGTTAGATGGTCATTACCATGTTCCTTTTGTCTATTCCTGCAATGGCAGAGAGTTTAATAAACAATTGGCTGAGTTATCAGGCACCTGGTTTCGAGATGCCCGGAAACCCAGTAATGCAAAAAAAGCATTACAACAATTTCATTCTCCAGCTGGGTTACTCGATAAGTTAAAGCGCAGTCGCGATGAGGCAGAGCAAAAACTTAAGCATGAAGGTTTTGAATACCTTGGTTTACGTGATTACCAACAAAAAGCCATCGAAGCGGTAGAGTCGGCATTAGCACGCGATCAAACCCAATGCTTGCTAGCCATGGCGACAGGCACGGGTAAAACCCGCACGATAATTGGTTTGATGTATCGTTTTCTAAAAGCTGAACGCTTTAAGCGTATTTTGTTTTTAGTTGACAGAACCGCATTAGGCGACCAAGCCACAGATGCATTTGATGAAGCAAAGCTTGAACAAAATAAGGCACTGTCTTCTATTTATAATATTGCTGAGCTTGGCGATATGCGTAGTGAAGCTGAAACCCGTATTCAAGTCGCGACCGTGCAGGCAATGGTAAAACGAATCTTCATGTCTGATACACCGCCGCCACTTGATGAATTTGACTGCATCATTGTCGATGAAGCTCACCGAGGTTATGCACTCGACCAGCAGATGACAGAAGGCGAGCTGGCTACCCGCGATGCGAGCCAATACCTGTCGAGTTATCGACGTGTGCTCGATTATTTTGACGCCGTTCGTATTGGGCTTACCGCAACACCAGCAAAGCATACCAGCGAGATTTTTGGTAAACCGGTTTATATTTATAGCTACCGCGAAGCCGTTGCTGACGACTGGCTAATAGATCATGAACCCCCTATTCGTTATGAAACCCAATTAAATAAACATGGGATTAAGTTTGAAAAAGGCGAGACCGTGTCTGCCGTTAATACCCAAACTGGCGAGGTAGAAACTGCTGACTTAGAAGATGAGATTAAGTTTGATGTTGAATCCTTCAATAAAGGCGTGATTACTGAGTCATTTAATGAGGTTATTTGCCAAGAGTTAATCAAAGAAATTGATCCCTTTGGTGACGAAAAAACCATGATTTTCTGTGTCACAGATGTGCATGCCGATATGGTCAAACGTCTTTTAGATAGCGCATTTATTAATATGTATGGTGATGATTATAACCAGGCTGCGGTCGCTAAAATAACCGGTAAAAGTGACAAGGTTAGCCAGCTTATTCGCCAATACAAAAGTGAACGTTACCCTAATATTGCGATTACGGTAGATTTACTTTCAACCGGAATCGACATTCCTAAAATTTGTCATATCGTGTTTTTACGTCGTGTTAAATCACGCATTCTTTACGAGCAAATGATGGGGCGAGCCACACGTCGTTGTGATGAAATTGGTAAGACAGTATTCAAGGTTTACGATCCTGTTGATATCTATAGCGCTCTTGAAGCCGTAAACACTATGAAGCCGATAGTGAAAGATCCTAATATTACCCTTGAACAGTTAGTCGATGAATTAAGCGATGATGTATATTTAGCGCGCGCATTAAATACCCCAGGTGAACAAGTTGGGTCCGGTACTCAAACAAGCACTACTACCAGCAGTAATATTCTCACCAATAGCCATGCCCATGATGTGCTCAATCAGCTTAGTCAAAAGGTCATGCGTGTGATGCGCAAGGCCGTTAAAAAATCCGAAAACAAACCTGAACTCAAAGCCAAGCTAGACCAACTTGAAGAGTTATGGGGCGTAGCACCTGCAAAGCTTCATCAGCATTTACATCAAATTGGGCCACAACAAGCAGCGCAGTTTTTTAAGCAACATCAAAGTTTAGTCAATCAGCTATCCGAAGTGCGTTATTTGGTGGGCAGCGACAGAATGCCCATCATATATGAAGGCCGAGATGAGTTTATCGAACGTCATCAAAGTTACGGTGTTCACGAAAAGCCTGCTGATTACCTAGAAGACTTTAACCATTTTATTAAGCAGAATATAAACCAATCAGCAGCGTTAGCCGTTGTGGTTAATAGACCCAAAGATCTCACTCGCGCGCAACTCAAAGAGGTTAAGTTAATGTTAGATGAGGCGGGCTACAGCGAAGCTCATCTGCAAAGTGCATGGCGTAAAAATACTAACCAAGATATTGCCGCCAGTATTATTGGCTATATTCGCCAAGCAGCACTTGATGAAGCATTAATCCCCTTTGAGCTGCGGGTAAGTAACGCTATGCAGCGTATAAATAGCCAGCATCAATGGAACCCAAACCAGCGAAAGTGGCTCGAGCGTTTAGCCAAACAATTGGTACACGAGGCCGTGATTGATAAAGAGTTTGTTAATCAACGGTTCGCCGACCAAGGTGGTGCTAATCGCTTTAACACTGTACTGGACGATCAGCTCGACACCATCATTGACGAACTAAATGAATATCTTTGGCAGGTTGGTTAGCGACTCAGATGAATCACAATATATTTATTAGGAGGATACATGAGTACAAAATTTATTGTTGTTTTAGTATTTTTTTGATTTTTACTGGTCTTTTTTCTTGCACAGAAGTTACATCACCAGCTTGTCGTGGCGCGTATTCGAGTGTAGGTGACAAAGAGTCTATCAGTGAGTTAGTAAAAGAATTTAAAAGGGCAATTCAGTTAGTTAGATCTAATGGTAATATGATTTTATTAGGTCAAGCATCTGAAGTAAAAAGAGATTTTGTTTCTATGGAAGAGTGGGTTTGTAAGGTACACAAAACATATGGGCGACTATAACGGCTATTGAACAACAATAGTTCATAAACAAAAAACTATACATAACAACGATAGACATTAGGGTATTCAGTACGAGAAATAGCCTTACAAGTCGATGTAGAGTGCTTAAACCGTTTATAGAAGAGAAATAATATGGATATTCGCAATTGTAGTATTAAATTTCGATGCCCAATGAGTTGGGACACTTTAGTAAAAACGGAAAATAAACTTATTAGATATTGTAAAGAGTGCGATCGAGGAGTGCATTTTTGTAATAATGAACATGAGTTACTAATTGCTATGCGTAATGACTGGTGCGTTGCAATTGATGCAGAGGAAGACGATTCTAAATTTGCTTTGATGGGGAGCATTAGTTTACGTTTTTTAGACAATATAGAATAAATAAGCTACATGTTTGCTAAAAGATGAAGCATTACAAAGCATTTGAGTGCTTGTGACTGCAATAATAAACTTGGCTTTTCATAATCACAGAAATCTCATTAATGTTGATGCTATCGATATGAGTGCAGTAAATAGCCATAACATGTCGATTAAATTAGTTTTTATAAACATGTTTTCTTTACATGTCGATTGAATCGACATAAGCTCACTGCAATCTCTTTATATGTCGAAAAAGGAAGGTTTTTTAAACATGGAATGGCAAGCTGAGCAAGCATACAACCATTTGGCTCCTTTACCGCTAGACAGCAAATTAGCGGAGTTGGCCGAAACTTTACCCATACTTAAAGCCTGTATTCCTGCTCGCGCTGCCCTTGCTGAATTAAAGCAAGCGGGAGAGCTATTGCCTAACCAAGGGTTACTGATCAACTTACTGCCGCTGCTTGAAGCACAAGGCAGTAGCGAGATAGAAAACATTGTCACCACCACCGACAAGCTATTTCAGTATGCCCAAGAAGACAGCCAAGCCGACCCAATGACCAAAGAGGCGCTGCGTTATCGTACTGCGCTTTATCAAGGTTTTACTGAGCTAACCAGTCGGCCGCTTTGTGTCACAACCGCATTAGAAATTTGCAGTACCATCAAGTCGGTGCAAATGGATATACGTAAAGTACCTGGTACCAGTTTAACTAATCAGGCCACGGGTGAGGTTATCTATACCCCGCCATCAGGCGAGAGCGTGATTCGTGATTTGCTCAGTAACTGGCAAGCCTTTTTACATAATCAAGATGATGTCGATCCACTAATTAAAATGGCCATGGCACATTACCAGTTTGAAGCCATTCACCCTTTTACCGATGGTAATGGGCGTACCGGCCGCGTGCTTAATATTCTTTACCTAATTGACCAACAACTGCTTAGTGCACCTATCTTGTATTTAAGCCGTTATATCGTCGCCAACAAACAAGACTATTATCGTTTATTGCTTAACGTGACCACTAAGCAAGAGTGGCAACCGTGGATCATCTTTATGCTTAACGCCGTAGCACAAACGGCTAAGTGGACGACCCATAAAATAGCCGCCGCCCGAGAGCTTATTGAGCACACTACCGAACATGTTCGTCAGCAATTGCCCAAAATCTATAGCCATGAGCTAGTCCAAGTCATTTTTGAGCAACCTTATTGCCGCATTCAAAACTTAGTCGACAGTGACCTAGCCAAGCGTCAAACCGCTTCGGTCTATTTAAAGCAGCTGTGTGATATTGGTGTATTACAAGAAGTACAAGCAGGCAAAGAAAAGCTATTTGTGCACCCTAAATTTGTCACTTTGATGACCAAAGACAGTAACCAGTTCAGCCACTATTAAGCGAGCAACAGTTAAACAAGCACTACGAGTAAGCAAAACTAATAAACAAGTACCGCTAAAACCCTATTCAGTCAGCGCCGTAATCGGCCTAATGCAAAGAGTAAATGAAATGAGCACTACTGTAAGCAACAACGATATCGTCCAAAAACTGTGGAACCTATGTGATGTATTGCGCGACGACGGCATTAATTATTCCGACTACGTTACCGAGCTAGTGTTATTGCTTTTTATTAAAATGGTGCACGAGAACACAGAAGCAGGCTTACTCAATAAACACACCTTACCAACAGGCTGCCGCTGGAGTGACTTAAGCGACAAAGACGGCCTAGTCCTGCTTGACCACTATAAACGTATGCTACTAACCCTATCGACGGGTAAAGACAGCGACGGTAACACCTTACATGCTGATCCACTGATATTGGCCATTTATGCCGATGCCCAAACCCGTATGCGCGAGCCGCGCCACTTAAAGCAGTTAATTAAATCATTAGATTCCATCGACTGGTTTAGCGCGCAAAAAGACGGCCTAGGTGATTTATACGAAGGCTTGTTAGAAAAGAACGCCAACGAGACTAAATCTGGTGCGGGCCAGTATTTTACTCCGCGCGCGTTAATTGACTCTATGGTGCGGGTGATCAACCCACAAGCCGGTGAAGTGATTCAAGATCCTGCCGCAGGTACCGCAGGCTTTTTGATTGCCGCCGACAGTTACATTAAAGCGCAAACCGACGACTATTTTGACCTAGACGCCAAGCAAGTTGATTTTCAAAAAAATAAAGCCTTTGTCGGTGTCGAGTTAGTACCGTCCACCCGCCGTTTGGCACTAATGAACTGTTTACTGCATGGCATGGAAGGCGACGATGAAGGCGTGGTGCATTTAGGTAACTCGTTAGGGCAGGTGGGTGTAGCACTACCAAAAGCCGATATTATTTTAGCTAACCCGCCCTTTGGTACCAGCAAAGGCGGCGATGCCTCTATCACCCGTGACGATTTAACCTATCCCACCAGTAACAAGCAATTGGCGTTTTTGCAGCACATTTACCGTAATTTAAAACCCGGTGGCCGCGCCGCCGTAGTATTACCCGACAACGTGTTATTTGAAGCAGGCGTGGGTACAGACATTCGTCGCGATTTAATGAACAAATGTAACCTGCACACGATATTGCGCCTACCAACAGGCATTTTTTATGCCGCTGGTGTTAAAACTAACGTGCTGTTTTTTACCAAGGGAGCAGGCTCTGAAAACCTGAGCGACAAGCTACAAGAAGAAAACTGCACCACTAATACTTGGGTGTATGACTTACGTACTAACATGCCAAGCTTTGGTAAACGCACCCCGTTTGGCGCACAACACTTAAGCCCATTTGAGGCGGTGTGTAACGTACCACTGGCTGAGCGCAAAGAAGGTGAATGGTCGTTCGATGCGCAGGACGCGCAAGTGTCGCCAGAGGCAGGTATGCCGGAAGCGACTAATGCTGAAGAAGCTGAGCGTCCCTTAGCAAAGAGCAGATGGCGGGTGTTTAGTCGCGATTATATTCGTGACACTAAAGGTGACTCGTTAGATATCTCATGGCTTAAAGATGCCAATAGTGTCGATGCTGCTGACTTAGGCACTCCAGAAGAGTTAGCGGGCGAAGCGATGACTGAACTGAAAGGCGCATTGTCGGATCTTGAGGCTTTGGTTGCGTCTTTGGCTGGTGGGGTGAAAGGATGAATGTATTAGATTCATTACCTGAAACTTGGGTTGCTGTCCGAGGTGGTGACTATGCTATCAATGAGAAAGATGACATTGTAGATGGACCCTTTGGTTCAAACCTTAAATCATCAGAGTATGTTGATTCAGGAACACCTATTGCTAGACTTCAAAATGTTAAACGTTTCAATTTCATCGATAAAAATATTAAATTTGTTACTGATGAAAAAGCTCTTTTTTTGAAAAGACATAGTTTTAAAGCTGGTGATATTTTAATTACAAAGCTTGGTGATCCTTTAGGGTTAGCTTGTATCGTGCCTAAGTCTTTTACTCGAGGAATAATTGTTGCCGATTTAGTTCGAGTTCGACATGATTCACAAATTTCTTCAGCTAAATTTCTTACATATCTGTTGAACTCTGAATTAGTAATTAAGCAAATCGCGGGACATGTAAAAGGAACTACGCGACCTCGTATTAATTTATCCGTGGTTCGAGGATTACAACTCCCACTCCCCCCACTAGCCGAACAAAAAGTCATTGCCGACAAGCTGGATGAACTGCTGGCGAAGGTGGAAAGCACCAAAGCCCGCCTCGATGCCATCCCCGCCATCTTAAAATCATTCCGCCAATCCGTCCTCGCCGCGGCTGTCAGTGGCAAACTGACAGAAGAGTGGCGTGGGGATAACCCAACGAAAGATGTGCGTGATTTATTAAAGCAGTTAAAACCCCTTCCAAAGCCTGCTAGATACAAAACTCGTTCAACCTCTTTCATTCAAGGGGTCTACGCCACTGCTGTAGGAAAACCTTCGCATCAGCTTGTCAAATCTTGGAAATGGGTACCCATAGTTGAAGTAGCTAAAATGGAGTCAGGCCATACACCTAGTAGGTCAAAATCGGAATACTGGGAAGGTAATATTTGCTGGATAGGTATCAAAGATGCTCGTAAAAACCATGCTCAAACAATAGTTGAAACAGATCAACATACAAATGAACTAGGTTTAGCTAATTCTGCAGCACGCATACTTCCAAAAGATACTATCTGCATAAGCCGAACCGCTTCCGTTGGATATGTAACTAGAATGGGGAAGCCAATGGCCACTAGCCAAGATTTTGTAAACTGGGTACCTACCGAAGTAATTGAGCCTGATTGGTTAAAATGGCTTTTTGTAGCAGAAAAGGAATCTCTGTTTAAATTTGGCAAAGGCTCTACTCACACTACAGTGTACTTTCCTGAATGGTTGTCGATGCATATAGCACTTCCGCATAAGGACGAACAAACTGAAATAGTCCGTCGTGTCGAAGAATTGTTTGCTTTCGCCGGCAAAGTCGAAGCCCAAGTCAATGCCGCGCAATCAAGGGTTAATAACCTCACCCAATCGATACTCGCGAAAGCCTTTAGAGGCGAGCTCACCGAACCGTGGCGTAAAGACAACCCTGAGTTAATTACAGGTAAAAATAGCGCCGAGGCCCTGCTAAAACGCATTAAAGCCGAACGTGACGTACTTGCGACTAAGAAGAAGCCGGAAAAGAAAACGAGTGTTAAAAAAGCTGCCCTTAAGTAAGCATAAACAGAATAAAAGATCTGTTAGGTGGTGGTTTTTAAGTAAATAGACCCTCTTTTATAAAAACAACAATGCTAGGGAAAGCTCATGCATAACGAAATAAAATTAAACCTTAATTATACTGATTTTGACGATAATTATGAAGACTCAGAACTATGGCAGCCTCAAGCAGCCCAAGCTTTATGTCGCAATTTAAAAAACTTAGCTCATCAAGCTATGCAATATGCAGCTAAGAGAAAAAATACACCTCAAACATTACCAGTCCAATCACATGATGCCATTTTTATTAGTGGCGGAAGAGGGGCTGGTAAAACTGTTTTCTTAAAAAGAGCTAAAAGTATATGGGATAACAACCCACACGCCAAAGACTGCGTTTTACATTTTAGTTCGACCATCGATCCAACTCTGTTGATTGATCACGATAATTTCACCAATGTGGTAGTAGCTCATTTATTCAACGAAGTTGAAAATCAGTGGGGGGGGGCTAGTGAGAGTCTTAAATCGAAATTTTACACCGAATTAAAGCAGCTTGCTGAGGCTTTAGGCCAAGAAAGCGATTATCACGATAGAGTAGGTATAGATCGCATAATTAAATACCGTTCAGGTATTCAAGTTGAGCACTTTTTTCACGATTTTGTTGCTACTTGTATTCAAATATTAAATGTAGACGCTATTGTTATACCAATAGATGATGTTGATATGGCACTTAATCGAGCATTTGAAGTTTTAGACGTTGTGAGACGTATGCTCGGTTGCCCCTTTATTATTCCAATTGTAAGTGGCGATGAGAGTCTATACCAACATATGGTTAAGAAACACTTTATGAGTGATACTCATTCAGGTGAAGAGGATGGTGTCGTCCTTTCAGAAAAATTAAGAGATTCCTATTTAACAAAAGTCTTTCCAAATCAATTCCGTATCTCGCTTATACCTGCGGCACGTTTATTACAACAGCTCGAAATTCTTGAAGGCGATGATGATTTTTCATTTCGTCTATATGAAGGTTATTTAAAGCATACATTCTTTGGTTTAACTAATAACGAAGAAAAAAGTCAAGATTATCCTAAGCCTGCTAACGCTCGTGAAATTACTCAACTAATTCGCTTACTTCCACCATCAAAATTACAGAGTCAGGCTACTTGGATTGAGTGGGAGTCTTTTCGTACTTGGGCGCAATCAAAGAAACACGGTGCTACCTTAACAAATGCTATAGCTGCTCAAGCAGTATTAGAAGCTCGGGAAACTTTAGATTATCAATTAAGTAAGTTACTCCCTTTTAACCCTAAAGCTCAGGCTGATCTAGGTTTATCTTGGGCTGATAAAGATTTTCATCATGAACAACTTAAAGCAATCGAAAGTCTTAACGAAAAAGAATCAAATAAAACGAATATTTTTGTGCTGGAGGGCGCTTTTAGTGGCAAAGTGCTACGCAGCATGCCTCCTTTAGAAATGCACACTCGTAGAATGACATTAGCCGATCACAAGCTAAGCGATGAAAAAAAGAACCATTCTGGACTCTACAACTTATATACATTCAAAGATTATTATGGACAGCAAGGTAATCAAATAAATAAGGTGTTTTTTAGCCGAGCATTTGAAATTCTTGGAACATCTCTACTGGCTCTACCGAGCACAAGGCCTCTATATCAAGATGTTCTTAAGCAGATTATGTCTACCCCTCCTTTCTATTGTATTCATGCTATTAATCCAACTAAATATACTACTGGTGGTGAGAACGAAGATAGTGAGATGGAACTAGATGACAATGATGATAATGATGATAACTCTGTAGAATTGTTCTTAGCTGTATTCATACAAGAACTAGATAATTGGACCGAGAAGTATTCTAAAACATTGTCGGCTCTACGTAATGACAGTCTTACTCCACTTTTACATGCCGTCTTTAATAAGGTTTTTACACAGCTACACCTATTGAAAATATCTCACAAAAATTTGAAGGATGAGCACCTTAGTGACTCAGTTCGTCGGTTCGAATACATTACTATCAACGCTTTCGCCAGTTTTTTGAGTTCAGACGGAACAGTTAAATCCAATGTAGCGAGTGGCGCTAAAGTAGAGACTATTCGTAACCATTCAAAGTTTATTAAAAGCGAGCATGTTTTCACTCGTAATGTTAAGGATTTTGTGAACCTTACAACTGGAGATAGTTTAGCTAACTCTGAATCCGAGACACCTGACATCAGCATTGCTGAACATTTATTAGCAGCTATTTGGGATCATCCTATCTTTCGTTGCAATAATACTAAATCTAATGATTTACAGCCTATAGCTCCTTTCGATAAGCCAACATCTAATCAGAAAAGCACTATAGAAAGCACCTCACCAAGGAAAAAATTCCTATCAAGCATTCCTAAGCTATATGATGAGTTTAATGTAAAGGATTTAGCTGAATTCACTAAAATAATTTCAGAATCAACCGAATTGGATTCAGTAGAATATGTTCATGGATTGATTAAAGAGGAAATGAAGAAGAGAAATATTACGAAAAGAGATTTAAGCCCAGGATATGTAGCGTTATGTGAAGTAATTGGAATTTAACATTATGCTAAATATTGATATCAAATGGCTAGTTCCTGTTGCGCTGTTAAACTCAGATCGTTTACTTGAAGCAAGGTTAAGTAATCGGTCTGTAAGACCGACTAGTTTTCAAAATGACGAGTTTAAACAATGCATGAGTCTAGCTCTACAAGACTATCAATTATATTTAAACGGTCCGTTCCGTAAAGAGGATATCGACTTTGCACTTAAAGAGTGGTTGAGTGAGGCCGGTGAGATCGACACTAAACTTATATTGACAAAAGTTTACAGGTATTTCTTATCTTGGAATGGTGACCGTTTTGAAGTTAAACCTCAGTATCTAGAAGAGTGGCTGTCTCTAATCGCTATGCTAGATCCAGCTTGGATTATTGGGATAGGTTATGTGGACTTGTTGAATCACCAAGTGCTTGGTATTGAACAAGTATTGGCAGCATTAGCATATCAATGTCCATCAGCTCTTCCTAAACGATTTGACGAAAAAGCCATAGCTGATAATCATGTCCACTTAAATGGGCACGGGCATAACTCCCTTTCTTTACTGGATTTTTCATTGTACTTAACAAAAAAGCCAGTAACTAAACGTAGCAAGTGGCCATATCGCCCCGAGTGTAGTTTATTTAATAGTGAAAGATTAGATTTAACTTTGTTACCACTCATGGTAAATCAGATCTTTTCATCACTAGCAAAAGGGTTATGGTCAGAAGGAGTTCGTGACTTTCCTGATTGGAATAAACTTACTTTGAGCCAATTAAATACTGACATATTAGTCACTCTGGAAACACAAAATTCAAAGACAAAAGCACAACAGCTATTAGTAAATTCACATCTAGCAGATTTACCCGAAATTGCTCGTTGGTTGCTAATCCCGATAGCACTGTTATTGGAAAAAAACAATTCAAACAAAGACCTAAGTAATAAAATTGACTCGTTCATAAATGCGAGTAACTTGCTTCGCAACTACATGATAATGTCGGGTGTTGGACTTGGTACCTTCGTTGATTATTTCAGCTTCAAGTTTAGAAAACCCTCCAGCAAAGGGTTAAACTATAAAGCCCACTCGCTATCCCATGATTTTTCGGCGAAAACACATCGCGAGTTTCGAGGAGCCCCAGGTCTAGTTGTTGATGAAAAATGGAAAAAAAGTCGTGGTGAAAGTACGTTTAGACTAAAACCAACAGAGTTAACTAAGTTTGCAAATGAGCTAGTATCTAAACAATTAGACACCCGCAGTCACTTTGTCATTCACTTTAATCGTAGCTTTTCTAAAACGGCTCCTAAAGGTAATAACTATCAAATAGCATTTCGTAGCCAACTTTTGACGCATGTGAGAAAGCTACAGCTTTTCTTTAGCTCAGTGAGCCACGCAGATACTCAACTAAGCACTGATCTATCCGCTGCTGAAACTATATCAGCAGATCTTAGAGCGCTGGTTAGAGGTTTTGATGTAGCTGGTAATGAAAATGAGTTGCCAATCGAAATATTTGCGCCGACATTGCGAGTCCTGAGGGCTGCAAAACACGAGTACCAATCACCATTTGAAACACGTTTACGCCAACCTTTTCTGACAATTCATGCTGGAGAGGACTATAGCCATTTACTTAGTGGTTTAAGAGCCGTTGATGAAGCCGTAGTGTTTTGTGACTTCAAGTCAGATGATAGATTAGGTCATGCTTTAGCATTAGGTGTTGATGTCTATAAATGGGCCGAAAGACAGCAGAGAGTTTATCTAACCGCAGGACAGCATCTAGATAACTTAGTTTGGTGCTATCACCAAGGGCTAGCACTTATTCAACAGTTACCAGAACTTCATGCCGCCTTATGTGTTATTGAAAATAAGATACATCGATGGTCTTGCTATATATATGACGACATAAATGTTACTCCTTCAGCTCTATTCCAAGCTTGGAAATTAAGACGCAATTGCCCATTAATGAGCACCTTACCTAGTCAAGCCGTCGGCACTGAATGGGAGCTATGGGTACCTGATATGGCTTATATTGAAAAGAACCAAGCGAGTACTGCAGTAAAGATTTGGCGGCGCTATCTGAATAAAGACCTTATGGCAGGGTCTAAGCAGACATCACGATGCGATGATATTGTTACTATTGATTGTAGAAAAATAGGCGTTCAAGCCGAGGGTGAACATGAGCTTTGCGACACTCTGTCTAATGGGGAATTACAGCTAATACATGCAATACAAGACTTACTCATAGAACGATACAGTAAACGCCAAATAATACTTGAAGCATGCCCTACTTCGAATATATTTATTGGTCGCTTTAAGCAGTATGTTGAACACCCAATTTTTAGATGGAATCCACCGGTTTCTAATTGGCTTCAACCAGGTAATAAGTTTAATACTTTCGGCATTCGAAAAGGCCCGATAAGTGTCTGTGTTAACACTGATGATGCTGGAATCATGCCAACGACAATAGAAAATGAACATCGAATACTAAAGCAAACGGCGATATCTGAATTGGAAGTAAGTTGTTTCGATGCCGATATTTGGATCGATAGAATTCGGCAAATTGGCGTAGATATATTCAAGTCTAACCATCTAAATTGGATAACTAGAAGCTAGCAAGGAAGCCTAATGGCTACAATAACTTCATCGCAGTATCAAGCAGCATTAAGTTATGCACTGAACATAAAGAGTGGTTCTCTTTCATTATCTAAAGCTATTGATCAACTTGTAGTTGATGTTGCTTTAGGAGCAGGCTCCGCTAAAGATTATTTAGTTGTGCTTAGTGCAATGCTAGAGGGGCATGTATACAAGCGTACAATTAAGATTGATGCTTATAACTATTACTTTAAGCAATTTTCTCATACATTATCTGTAGTTGATTTTGCAAAAGTGATTCATGCAACCGAGCTTCATCTTGATTATTACTCGACACTCGGTCGTGGGAATCAGCTAACTGTAAGATCGCTGGTGGACTCATATAAGGCAAAACTAACTTTGCCAGTGACAGAGGTTATCTATCCCGATGACGTCCCACCGCAGCCAACAGGCTTCACCGAAGGCGCCTTAAAGCAAGTTACTATAAATGCCTATGAGCGAGACCCTAAAGCCAGAAAGGCTTGTATTGCCAAATTTGGCGCCATTTGCCAAGTGTGTGACTTTGATTTTGAAAAGACTTATGGGGCAATAGGTAAAGGCTTTATCCATGTTCACCATAAAGTTGATTTAGCCACGATTCATAGACAGGATCTTTAGCAATAAACCTATATTTTAGATAGAAAAAAGGCCTTATTTATGATCTGATAATTGTCGCCAAACAAATCAACATGACCAATAAATAAAGCCGATGACAATTATCACC
>NZ_JBOZPS010000033.1:0-16173 GCF_050849305.1 Shewanella sp. MF05960
CCATCTCTACTAATTCTAGTAATTCTTCGTCATCTACCATGTCACATTTGTTCATGAATACGATGATGAAAGGTACACCTACCTGACGTGAAAGTAGAATGTGCTCACGAGTCTGTGGCATTGGGCCGTCAGTCGCTGCTACTACTAAAATCGCGCCGTCCATCTGTGCAGCACCAGTAATCATGTTTTTAACATAATCGGCGTGACCTGGACAATCTACGTGCGCGTAGTGACGTGCTGGTGTGTCATATTCGATGTGAGAAGTATTAATGGTAATACCGCGCTCACGCTCTTCTGGAGCGTTATCGATTTGTGCGAAGTTACGAACTTCACCACCATAAGTCTTAGACAATACAGCTGAAATAGCTGCTGTAAGAGTTGTTTTACCATGGTCAACGTGACCGATGGTGCCTACGTTTACGTGAGGCTTTTTACGTTCAAATTTAGCTTTTGCCACGATAAATTCCTTTCTTTTCAGAAGTGCTCGATTAATTCGAGCAATATAACATTGATGCCGTAACCGATATTAGTTACGAGATTCTATAATCGCTTTTGCAATGTTTTGCGGTGCATCTGTGTACTTATAAAACTCCATAGAGTAAGAAGCACGACCCTGAGATGCAGAGCGCAAATCAGTTGCATAACCAAACATTTCAGATAGAGGCACTACCGCATGAACGAGTTTAACACCTGCGATGCCATCGTCCATACCTTCAATTATGCCACGACGTCGGTTTAAGTCACCAACAACATCGCCCATATAATTTTCAGGTGTAGTTACTTCTACTTTCATACAAGGTTCGAGCAACGCGGGGTTTGCTTCTAGCGCACCCTGTTTGAAGCCCATTGAACCTGCAATTTTGAACGCCATTTCATTCGAGTCCACATCATGATATGAACCGTCAAATAATGTGACCTTCACATCAAGAACAGGATATCCAGCTAATACGCCGTTTTTCATCTGTTCCTGAATACCTTTGTCAACCGCAGGTATGTATTCACGAGGAATAACACCACCAACGACTTCATTGACAAACTCGTAGCCCGCACCCTCTTCGAGTGGTTCAAGTCTTAGCCAAACATGGCCAAACTGTCCACGTCCGCCAGATTGACGTACGAACTTACCTTCCACTTCTACTTTCGAACGGATAGTCTCACGATAGGCTACCTGAGGTTTACCTACGTTACACTCCACACTGAATTCGCGACGCATTCGGTCTACGATAATATCCAAGTGTAGCTCACCCATTCCCGATATTAGTGTTTGAGCAGACTCTTCGTTAGTTTCAACACGGAAAGATGGATCTTCTGCTGCTAATTTTTGCAGCGCAATACCCATTTTGTCCTGGTCAGCTTTCGAGCGAGGCTCAACGGCTATGGTAATCACGGGTTCTGGGAACTCCATGCGTTCAAGAATCACTTTGTGATCATTATCGCAAAGAGTATCACCGGTTGTAACATCTTTTAGACCTATAGCCGCTGCTATATCACCTGCACGTACTTCTTTTAATTCAGTACGGTCGTTAGCGTGCATTTGCACCATTCGACCAATACGTTCACGTTTCTGTTTAACAGAATTATAAACGCCTGAACCTGTCTCAAGTACACCGGAATACACACGGATAAAGGTAAGTGTTCCAACGAATGGATCAGTCGCAATTTTAAATGCTAATGCAGCAAATGGTGCATTATCATCTGACGGACGTTCAACTTCATTCTCGTCTTCATCAATACCTTTAATTGCAGGTACGTCAATTGGCGATGGTAAGAAGTCGACAACCGCATCAAGAACCGCCTGCACACCTTTGTTCTTAAATGCAGAACCACAGGTTGCTAGTACGATCTCGTTGTTAATTGTGCGCTGACGCAGAGCTGCTTTAATCTCAGATTCTGATAACTCACCTTCTTCAAGGTATTTGTTCATCAGCTCATCTGAGGCTTCAGCTGCTGCTTCCACGAGATACTCATGCATATCGGCAGCTTTTGCTGCGAGATCTGCAGGAATGTCTTCATAAGTGAATGTCATTCCCTGATCTGATTCAGACCAGTTAATAGCTTTCATCTTAATTAAATCAATAACACCCTTGAAGTTCTCTTCTGCACCAATGTTTAATTGGATCGGCACACAAGTCGCACCAAGGCGGTTACGAATTTGTTTTATTACTCGGTCAAAATCTGCACCTGCACGGTCCATCTTGTTAACAAATACCATACGCGGAACGTGGTACTTGTCAGCTTGACGCCATACGGTTTCAGATTGCGGTTCAACGCCTGAAGAGCCACAGAATACAACTACGGCTCCATCTAATACGCGCAATGAACGCTCGACTTCAATAGTGAAGTCTACGTGACCTGGGGTATCGATGATATTAATTCGATGTTCAGCGAATTGAGCTTCCATACCACGCCAAAAGGTGGTCACAGCAGCAGAAGTGATAGTAATACCACGTTCTTGCTCTTGTACCATCCAATCAGTCGTGGCGGCGCCGTCATGCACCTCACCGATTTTATGAGACATACCGGTATAGAACAGAACACGTTCTGTTGTGGTAGTTTTACCTGCATCCACATGAGCTACAATACCGATATTACGATAACGCTCAATTGGGGTTGTACGAGCCACTATTTATACCCTCTCAGCTAAAACTTTTGGTCTTAGCAATATCAACAATATGGAGCGGGCCAAAGCCCGCTCCATTATATTACCAACGGTAATGAGCAAAGGCTTTGTTAGCTTCAGCCATGCGATGCACGTCTTCACGCTTCTTAACAGCAGTACCTTTGTTTTCAGACGCATCTAGCATTTCACCTGCTAGACGTAGAGCCATAGATTTTTCACCACGCTTGCGAGCAGCTTCAACTAACCAGCGCATCGCTAGTGCGTTACGACGCACTGGACGAACTTCACATGGTACTTGATAAGTAGAACCACCAACGCGACGAGATTTAACTTCGACTGAAGGGCGAACGTTATCAAGAGCTGCTTCAAGGATTGTTAAATGATTTTCGCTTTTCTTTTCAGCGACAACATCTAACGCCTTGTAGATAATTTTTTCTGCAGTCGACTTTTTGCCGTCTTGCATAATGACGTTGATGAACTTAGCCAACAACTCACTGTGAAACTTTGGATCTGGTAGGATTTTACGTTGTCCTACAACGCGACGTCTTGGCATATCAATTCTCCGTATGCTTCAGGTATTTCCAAAACTGGAATGTCAAATAAATACTAGCTTGGCCTTACTTAAACGGGATACGTTAAGACTTAGGACGCTTAGCACCGTACTTAGAACGGCCTTGGCGACGTGAAGTCACGCCAGCACAGTCTAATGCGCCACGAACAGTGTGGTAACGCACACCAGGTAAGTCTTTAACACGACCACCACGGATTAGGATTACACTGTGCTCTTGCAAGTTATGGCCTTCACCGCCGATGTACGAAGTTACTTCGAAACCGTTAGTTAGACGCACACGAGCTACTTTACGTAGTGCAGAGTTAGGTTTTTTAGGTGTTGTAGTGTACACACGAGTACAAACACCACGTTTTTGTGGGCACGCGTTCAACGCAGGCACATTAGTCTTTTCGACTTTTGGCGCGCGTGGCTTACGTACCAACTGGTTTACAGTTGCCATGTATAGCTCCGACAGTTGATTTAAACTCAACAATTAGGTGTGAAAAATCTATATCCCACAATGATGGGACGCGGAATTTTAGAAAGGTAATGGCTATCTGTCAAGAAATAGCCAACTTTTCGTGCAAATTCCAATAAAAAAGGCGCCATTGGCGCCTTTTTTTAACAAAACGCTAACTTAATCTTGGCTACCTGCCAAGTTTAGTAGATCTGCTAGGTTCTGTTCAGCTTCGCTTGCAGTGACAGTTGTCGCTTCCACTTTGCCTTTCGAACTTGCTGCTTTAGCACGTTCTTCATTGCGAGTTTTGTGGTAAGCATAACCGGTACCAGCAGGGATCAAACGACCAACGATTACGTTTTCTTTCAGACCACGTAATGGATCGCTCTTACCACCAACGGCCGCTTCAGTTAACACACGAGTGGTTTCCTGGAACGATGCTGCTGATATGAATGACTCAGTAGCCAAAGATGCTTTGGTAATACCCAGTAATTCACGTTCGAACGTAGCAGGTGCTTTGCCTTGAGCGATTAGCTCACGGTTAGCAATCTTAACGCGCGCGACTTCAACTTGTTCGCCAGCTAAGAAATCACTGTCACCTGCGGTGCTGATTAAGCACTTACGCAGCATTTGACGAATGATAACTTCGATGTGCTTGTCGTTGATCTTTACGCCCTGTAGACGGTAAACGTCCTGTACTTCGTTCACAATGTAGTTTGCTACGTTGTGGATACCACGAAGACGTAAGATGTCATGTGCCGCTTCTGGACCGTCAGCAATAACTTCACCACGTTCGACTTTTTCACCTTCGAACACGTTTAAGTTACGCCACTTAGGGATCATCTCTTCATAATGATCGCCGCCATCAGCTGGGGTAATCACTAGACGACGTTTGCCCTTAGTCTCTTTACCGAACGAGATAGTACCAGAGATTTCAGCAAGAATTGCTGGCTCTTTTGGCTTACGCGCTTCGAATAAGTCAGCAACACGTGGTAGACCACCGGTGATGTCGCGTGTTTTAGACGATTCTTGTGGAATACGTGCTAACGCGTCACCAACGTTGATTTTCGCGTTATCGTCTTTCGACACAATCGCGTTACCAGGCAAGAAGTACTGAGCTGGTACTTCTGTACCAGGGATCATTAAGTCATTACCGTCAGCATCAACTAGGCGAATTGCTGGGCGAAGTTCTTTACCAGCTGAAGTACGTGCACCAATTTCTAGTACAACAACAGATGATAAACCAGTTAACTCGTCAGTTTGACGTGTCATGGTTACGCCATCAATCATGTCAACAAACTTAACGCTACCCGCTACTTCAGAGATAATTGGGTGAGTATGTGGATCCCAGTTAGCGATTATCTGGCCAGCTGTAACTTCACAATCTTCCAATACTTCTAGTACGGTACCGTAAGGCACTTTGTAACGCTCTTTCTCACGACCTAGCTCATCAATGATGGCTAATTCAGAAGAACGAGATACGATAACCAGTTTACCGTCGATGTTAGAAACATGCTTAGCATTGTGTAACTTCAGAGAACCTGCGTTCTTAACTTGAACGTTGTTTTCTGCAGAAGCTCGAGATGCCGCACCACCAATGTGGAACGTACGCATGGTTAACTGTGTACCAGGTTCACCGATTGACTGTGCTGCAACAACACCAATAGCTTCACCGTGGTTAATAATATGACCACGAGCCAAGTCACGACCGTAACACGCTGCACACACACCGAAGTCTGTTTCACAGGTAATTACAGAACGTACAATCACTTCGTCAATACTGTGTTCTTCTAACGTATTACACCATGCTTCATCAAGAAGCGTGTTGCGTGGAGCAAGGACTTCATCAGTACCTGGCTTCATTACGTCTAGAGCAACAACACGACCTAGAACACGTTCGCGTAATGGCTCAACAACATCACCACCTTCAATAAGCGGTTTCATTGTTAGACCATGTTCAACACCACAGTCATCTTCAATAACAACTAAGTCTTGTGCAACGTCAACTAAACGACGAGTTAAGTAACCCGAGTTAGCTGTCTTCAATGCGGTATCGGCAAGACCTTTACGCGCACCGTGAGTAGAAATAAAGTACTGTAGTACGTTTAGACCTTCACGGAAGTTAGCTGTAATTGGGGTTTCGATGATTGAGCCATCAGGCTTAGCCATCAAACCACGCATACCCGCTAACTGACGGATCTGTGCAGCACTACCACGAGCGCCCGAGTCAGCCATCATATAGATGCTGTTAAACGAAGCTTGTTGCTCAGGAACGCCATCACGGTTAATCACTGTCTCAGTTGACAGGTTTTCCATCATCGCTTTAGATACTTTTTCGTTTGCGCTTGCCCAGATATCGATAACTTTGTTGTAACGCTCACCAGCAGTAACAAGACCTGACTGGAACTGCTCTTGAATTTCAAGCACTTCAGCTTCAGCGTCAGCAACTAAGGTATATTTTTCGTCTGGAATAACCATGTCATCGATACCAACAGAGGCACCAGAGATGGTTGCAAAACGGAAACCGGTATACATCAATTGGTCAGCAAAGATAACCGTATCTTTAAGGCCTAATTGACGGTAACAGGTGTTCAATAGCTTAGAAATCTGCTTCTTACCCATGTTTTGGTTAACCAAATCATAAGATAAGCCTTCAGGCAGAATTAACGATAAAAGCGCGCGACCAACAGTTGTATCTACGATACGTGTTGCTTTTGTTCTTTCGCCGTCTTCAGCAATGTGCGTTTCAGTAATACGTACTTTTACGCGAGCGTGTAATTCAGCTACACCTACAGCATAAGCTTTTTCAACTTCAGATACTGAAGAGAAAACCATACCTTCACCGAGACCATTAATACGTTCACGGCTGGTGTAGTACAAACCTAATACCACGTCCTGAGACGGTGTAATTACAGGCTCACCGTTAGCAGGTGACAAAATGTTGTTGGTTGACATCATTAGCGCACGAGCTTCTAACTGAGCTTCAAGCGTTAATGGAACGTGAACCGCCATTTGGTCACCGTCGAAGTCGGCGTTGTATGCCGCACAAACTAACGGGTGCAATTGAATTGCTTTACCTTCAATCAGAACAGGTTCAAATGCTTGAATACCTAGTCTGTGAAGTGTTGGTGCACGGTTAAGCATAACTGGATGTTCACGAATCACTTCGTCTAACACATCCCATACTTCAGCCTGTTCGCGTTCAACCATTTTCTTAGCAGCTTTAATCGTAGTCGCTAAACCACGCGCTTCTAGCTTGCCGTAAATGAATGGCTTGAATAGCTCAAGTGCCATCTTCTTAGGAAGACCACACTGATGCAGACGTAAAGTTGGTCCTACGGTAATTACCGAACGGCCAGAATAGTCAACACGCTTACCAAGTAAGTTCTGACGGAAACGACCTTGCTTACCCTTGATCATATCAGCAAGAGATTTCAGCGGACGCTTGTTAGAACCCGTAATAGCACGACCGCGACGACCGTTATCTAATAGCGCATCAACTGACTCTTGTAGCATACGCTTTTCGTTGCGTACGATAATGTCAGGCGCAGCTAAATCTAACAGACGCTTTAAGCGGTTGTTACGGTTAATCACACGACGGTATAGATCGTTAAGATCTGACGTCGCGAAACGACCACCGTCTAACGGCACTAATGGACGTAGATCAGGTGGAAGAACCGGTAATACTTTTAAGATCATCCACTCTGGCTTGTTGCCAGATGTGAAGAATGCTTCCATCAGCTTAAGGCGTTTAGTGACCTTCTTACGACGGGTTTCAGAGTTAATTGAAGGCAACTCTTCACGCATTTGTTCGATCTGTTCTGCTAAGTTGATCGCGCGTAGCAATTCAAGAACTGCTTCAGCACCCATCTTAGCTTCAAACTCGTCACCGTATTCTTCTAACGCATCAAGATACGTTTCTTCGGTTAGCATTTGGCCGCGTTCAAGCGTGGTCATGCCAGGCTCGATAACAACAAATGATTCGAAATACAGTACGCGTTCAATATCACGCAACGTCATATCAAGCATTAAGCCGATACGAGATGGAAGTGATTTTAAGAACCAAATGTGGGCAACTGGACTAGCCAATTCAATGTGACCCATGCGCTCTCGACGCACTTTAGTCTGGGTAACTTCTACGCCACACTTTTCACAAATCACACCACGGTGCTTTAAACGTTTGTATTTACCACACAAACATTCGTAATCTTTAACCGGACCAAAAATACGCGCACAGAACAAACCTTCACGTTCAGGTTTGAATGTACGGTAGTTAATGGTTTCTGGCTTCTTTACTTCACCAAAAGACCAAGAACGGATTAGATCTGGCGAGGCCAAACCAATTTTGATTCCGTTAAATTCTTCAGTCTTACTTTGCTGTTTAAGAAACTTTAATAAGTCTTTCACGTTTCTCTCCTGAAGGAGTTAAACCAGGTGCTTTGCTGATGCAAAGCACCCTTGGTTACCAAACATTGCTTAAGTGCGATGCTTACTCTTGGTCCAACTCGATATTAATACCAAGTGAACGGATTTCCTTCAACAATACGTTGAAAGACTCAGGCATGCCTGGGTGCATCTGATGGTTACCGTCGACGATGTTTTTATACATCTGAGTACGACCGTTAACGTCATCTGACTTAACTGTTAGCATTTCTTGTAGAGTATAAGCTGCACCGTATGCTTCAAGTGCCCACACTTCCATCTCACCGAAACGCTGACCACCGAATTGAGCTTTACCGCCCAATGGTTGTTGAGTCACTAAGCTGTACGAACCGGTTGAACGGGCGTGCATCTTGTCATCAACTAAATGGTTCAGTTTGAGCATGTACATGTAACCAACGGTTACTTTACGCTCAAATTCGTTACCGGTACGGCCGTCACATAATGTCAACTGACCAGACTCAGGTAAGCCTGCAAGAGCAAGCATCTGCTTGATCTCTTTCTCTTTAGCACCATCGAATGCTGGTGTTGCAATTGGAATACCACCTTTCAGGTGAGTAGCCAGACGCACCACTTCATCATCAGAGAACGAATCGATATCAACACGCTGAAGCACGTCGTCACCTAATTCGTAGACTTGTTTGATGTAATCACGAAGTACGGCAATTTCACGCTGCTCTTCTAGCATTGCAGTAATTTTATTACCGATACCTTTAGCGGCTGCGCCCATGTGGACTTCAAGTACCTGACCGATGTTCATACGCGATGGTACGCCCAATGGGTTAAGTACGATGTCTACTGGATTACCTTCTTCATCGTATGGCATATCTTCAACAGGACAAATCTTAGAGATTACACCCTTGTTACCATGACGACCGGCCATTTTGTCACCAGGCTGGATAGTACGCTTAACTGCAAGGTAAACCTTAACAATCTTCAGTACGCCAGGTGCCAAATCATCGCCTTGAGTGATCTTACGACGTTTAATTTCAAACTTTTTATCAAAGTCAGCTTTTAGCTCTTCGTGCTGTTCAGCTAACTGCTCTAATTCAGTTTGTTTTGCTTCGTCATCGATAACTTGTATTAATACGTCTTTACGTGGGATTTCAGCTAATTTAGCTTCAGAATAACCCACAGACAGTAACAAGTTACGTGCACGGCTCAATACGCCTTCTTCAAGGATCTTGAACTCTTCGCCTAAGTCTTTACGAGCTTGGCGTACGTGCATTTCTTCAATTTCAAGCGCGCGCTTGTCTTTTTCAACGCCGTCACGGGTAAATACCTGTACGTCGATGATGGTGCCTTTCACTGAGTTAGGTACACGTAATGAGCTGTCCTTAACGTCAGATGCTTTCTCACCAAAAATAGCTCGGAGTA
Source organism: Shewanella sp. MF05960 (assembly GCF_050849305.1). Taxonomy (NCBI): domain Bacteria; kingdom Pseudomonadati; phylum Pseudomonadota; class Gammaproteobacteria; order Alteromonadales; family Shewanellaceae; genus Shewanella; species Shewanella sp. MF05960. The sequence goes on from NZ_JBOZPS010000033.1 coordinate 9,445, forward strand.
GTTTCTCTTCTGGCGTCAGCTGAGTTTCACCTTTTGGTGTTACTTTGCCCACAAGAATGTCGCCACCCTTCACTTCTGCACCAATATAAACAATACCTGATTCATCTAATTTAGATAAAGCAGACTCGCCTACGTTTGGAATATCAGCAGTGATTTCTTCGCTACCCAATTTAGTATCACGAGCAATACAAGAAAGCTCTTGGATATGGATAGTAGTGAAACGATCTTCTTGCGCTACGCGCTCAGAAATTAAGATCGAATCTTCGAAGTTATAACCGTTCCAAGGCATGAACGCGATACGCATGTTTTGGCCAAGAGCCAATTCACCAAGATCCGTAGAAGGACCATCGGCTAACACGTCACCACGAACTACTGGTTCACCAGCAAAACAAACTGGACGTTGGTTAATACAAGTATTTTGGTTTGAACGGGTATATTTAGTGAGGTTATAAATGTCGATACCCGCTTCGCCTGCGCGTAGCTCATCTTCATTTACTTTGATTACAATGCGACTTGCATCGACATAATCAACCACACCACCACGCTTAGCAACTACAACAACGCCAGAGTCAACCGCTAGAGTACGCTCAATACCAGTACCCACTAACGGCTTATCAGCACGTAGAGTAGGAACGGCTTGACGTTGCATGTTTGCACCCATCAATGCACGGTTAGCATCATCGTGTTCTAAGAACGGAATAAGCGATGCCGCAACAGAAATAATCTGCTGTGGAGATACGTCCATATATTGCACATCTGCAGCACGCATAAAGGTAGATTCACCTTTGTGACGACACGCAATCTGTTCTTCAACCATGCGGCCAGCAGCATCAACTTCAATGTTTGCCTGAGCAATAACATAACGGCCTTCTTCGATTGCTGACAAGTATTCAACTTCGTCAGTAATTACACCTTCAACCACTTTGCGGTAAGGTGTTTCTAAGAAACCATAAGAGTTAGTACGTGCAAAACTTGCTAACGAGTTGATTAGACCAATGTTTGGACCTTCAGGGGTCTCAATTGGACATAAACGACCGTAGTGAGTTGGATGTACGTCACGAACTTCGAAGCCAGCACGTTCACGAGTCAAACCACCTGGGCCAAGTGCAGAAATACGACGCTTATGCGTCACTTCTGATAGCGGGTTGTTTTGATCCATAAACTGAGACAACTGTGAAGAACCGAAAAATTCTTTCACTGCCGCAGAAATTGGCTTAGCGTTAATTAAGTCTTGTGGCATAAGCTCGTTTAAATCGCCTAAAGATAGACGCTCACGAACAGCACGCTCAACACGGACTAAACCAACACGGAATTGGTTTTCAGCCATCTCACCAACACTACGAATACGACGGTTACCCAAGTGGTCAATATCGTCGACTTCATCATAGCCATTACGGATTTCGATGATTTTCTTCATTACCGATACGATGTCTTCTTTAGACAACACACCGCGACCTTCATCTTCAGCAATCTCAAGACGACGGTTGAACTTCATACGACCTACTTTAGATAAGTCATAACGTTCTTCACTGAAGAATAGGTTTTGGAATAAACCTTCAGCTGCATCTTTGGTTGGTGGCTCGCCAGGACGCATCATACGGTAGATTTCAACTAATGCTTCTAAGCGGTTAGTTGTAGAATCGATACGTAATGTGTCGGCAATATAAGCACCATGATCAAGATCATTGATGAATAATGTATCAATGTTCTTAATACCAGCAAGTGATAACTTAGCTAAATCTTCTAAGGTAATCTCGCTGTTAGCAGTAACTAATACTTCACCTGTATCTTCATCGATATAGTCTTGTGCAGCATACTTACCAACGATGTATTCAACTGGCACTTCAAGCTCAGTTGTGTTGGTTTTTTCAAGTTGCTTAATATGACGCGCAGTAATACGACGGCCAGCTTCAACCAATAAAGCGCCTTCAGCATCTTTAATGTCATAGCTTGCTGTTTCGCCTCGTAAACGGTCAGGCACAAGTGCCATTACAAGTGAGTCTTTCTTGATCTTAAACTCAATACGCTCAAAGAATAAATCTAAGATGTCCTGAGTAGAGTATTCAAGCGCACGTAGGATAATCGTTGCTGGTAATTTGCGACGACGGTCAATACGGACGAATAAAGCATCTTTAGGATCGAATTCAAAGTCAAGCCATGAACCACGGTAAGGAATAATACGTGCGTTATACAGCACCTTACCTGAAGAGTGGGTTTTACCACGGTCATGATCAAAGAACACGCCTGGAGAACGGTGTAACTGAGAAACGATAACACGCTCAGTACCGTTGATAACGAAAGTACCGTTATCAGTCATCAATGGGATATCACCCATGTAGACTTCTTGTTCTTTAATGTCTTTAACAGTGCCAGCAGCAGCTTCACGGTCAAACAACACCATGCGTAATTTAACGCGTAGTGGTGCTGAATAAGTTACACCGCGGATCTGACATTCTTTCACATCAAAAACTGGCTCACCTAGTTTATAACTGACATATTGCAGCTCAGAATAACCAGAAAAGCTCTTGATAGGAAAAACGCTACGGAATGCAGCTTCTAAGCCACGCTCACCCGTAGGGTCTTGATCGGTGAACTTCTTAAAAGAGTCTAACTGGATAGACAATAAATAAGGGATGTCCAAAACTTTTGGACGCTTACCAAAGTCTTTGCGAATACGCTTCTTTTCAGAATAGGAGTAAACCATGGGTTTCCTCTGCTTACGAGATGTGACCAAGACTGAAATACATTAATTTTTTAATATAAATCAGCGCGTTTGCCCGTCACCGTTGTCGCAAGAACCTAACCAGTAATCTCTGCTAGGAACTGCTAAAACTGGCGATAAACGGTGAATAAAAAATCGCCTGCGCATAGAGCGCAAAAAAGGCCGACGGTTAAAAAACCGCCAGCCTTCACCCAATTACTTGGGTGAGCAAGTAAGCTATAGCTTACTTGATTTCAACTTCTGCACCAGCTGCTACTAACTCAGCTTTAAGCGCTTCAGCTTCTTCTTTGCTTACCGCTTCTTTAACAGCGATTGGCGAAGATTCTGACATAGTTTTAGCTTCTTTCAGGCCTAGACCTGTAGCGCCACGAAGAGCTTTAATTACAGCAACTTTGTTAGCACCGTGTGAAGTAAGAATTACGTCGAATTCTGTTTGTTCTTCAGCAGCTGCACCAGCATCGCCGCCGCCAGAAACTACTGCAGCAGCAGCAGAAACGCCGAATTTCTCTTCCATAGCTTCGATTAGTTCAACAACTTCCATTACAGACATTGCTGCAAAAGCTTCTAACATTTGGTCTTTAGTGATAGACATAAGAAATATTTCCTATTGTTCTGAATTCAATTTGATTAAGCGGCCGACTTAAAATTAAGCGGCGTCTTGTTTTTGATCGCGAAGGGCGGCCAATGTACGAACGAACTTGCCAGCAGATGCTTCTTTCATAGTCATCATTAACTGAGCTAGTGCTTCGTTGTATGTTGGTAGTTTCGCTAAACGATCAATATCAGCTGCAGGGATAAATTCCCCTTCGAAAGCTGCACCTTTAACTTCAAACTTAGCTTGCTCTTTAGCGAAATCTTTTAAAAGACGCGCTGCAGCACCTGGGTGCTCAGTAGAGAAAGCTAGTAAAGTTGGGCCAGTGAAAGTTTCGGCTAGGCACTCAAAAGCAGTACCTTGAACAGCGCGACGAGCTAGAGTGTTACGTACTACACGTACATAAACACCATTAGCGCGAGCTGCTTTACGCAAAACAGTCATAGCACCTACAGTTACGCCACGTGAATCAGCGGCAACTGCAGAAAGTGCACCTTTGGCAGCTTCGTTGACTTCAGCAACAATTGCCTTTTTGTCTTCGAGTCTTAATGCCATTGGCTTTACTCCTGGATTCTACCTAGGGAATACCCCTAGAATTTACCAAACTAAGCACAACATGTGCTTAGTTACTAACGGTGCAGATATTCCAGTAAAAAAATTTAGCTGGGGCCTGACACCGTCTACGCAGGAAATTAAGTGAACCTTACGATTGACACCTGCGGTCTTGGACGGAAGCTCTATTGCTACTCAACAAACCTAAATAATTAGGTCAATATTGGATAGAATGAGCTTCAACCCACAAAGTGCGCGCATTATAGACTAGTGCGCGCATTTTGTAAAATTACTTAATGTCTTCCAAGCTAGCTTGGTCAACAGTAACACCTGCACCCATAGTGGTAGAGATGCTAATTTTTTTCACGTAAATGCCTTTTGCAACTGCAGGCTTAGCCTTTTTCAATGCAGACACTAACGATTCTAAGTTGTCTCTTAACTGTTCAACAGTGAAATCCACTTTACCGATAGTAGTGTGGATAATACCGTTTTTGTCGTTGCGGTAACGAACTTGACCAGCTTTAGCATTCTTAACTGCTTCTGCAACGTTAGGCGTTACAGTACCAGTTTTAGGGTTAGGCATTAAACCACGTGGGCCTAAGATCTGACCTAACATACCAACAACGCGCATTGCGTCTGGTGATGCGATAACAACGTCGAAGTTCATTTCGCCAGCTTTAACTTGTTCAGCTAAATCTTCCATACCCACAAGTTCAGCGCCAGCAGCTTTAGCAGCTTCAGCGTTTGCACCTTGAGTGAATACAGCAACACGAACGTCACGACCAGTACCGTGTGGTAGTACAGTAGCACCACGCACGTTTTGGTCTGATTTACGAGGATCGATACCAAGGTTAACAGCTACGTCAACACTTTCTAAAAACTTAGCAGTTGCTAGTTCTTTTAAAAGTGCTACTGCTTCGTTGATGTCGTACTGTTTAGTTGCATCAACTTTTTCGCGGATTACGCGAGCGCGCTTAGTTAGCTTTGCCATTATATTAGTCCTCTACTACCAAACCCATTGAACGTGCAGTACCTTCAATTGAGCGAGTCATCGCTTCAATGTCAGCACCAGTCATATCAGCTGCTTTAGATTCAGCGATTTCCTGAACTGCGCTACGCTTGATAGTTCCTACTTTTTGAGTATTAGGACGGCCAGAACCTGATTTCAGACCTGCTGCTTTAAGCAGTAGGAAAGACGCAGGTGGAGTCTTAGTTTCAAAAGTGAAAGAACGGTCGTTATATACAGTGATAACAACAGGAATTGGCATGCCTTTCTCGAACTTTTCAGTACGAGCGTTGAATGCTTTACAGAATTCCATGATGTTCACACCTTTTTGACCTAAAGCAGGACCAACTGGTGGAGACGGGTTTGCAGCACCGGCTGCTACTTGTAGCTTAATATAAGCTTCAATTTTCTTTGCCATGTCGACATTTCCTCAATTTGGGTTCAAACGCATCTCGGCGACATGCCAATTTGCTCCCCTGAAAACAACGGGTGCGAATTATATTAAAATACGCACCCGCAAACAATATTTATTTGTAGTTATTTTAATCAGCTCTTTTCGACCTGATGAAAATCTAACTCTACTGGTGTTGAACGACCGAAAATCATAACAGAAACCTTCACGCGGTTTTTGTCGTAATCAACTTCTTCAATAGTGCCGTTAAAGTCAGCAAATGGACCATCACACACACGCACAACTTCACCAGGTTCATACATAACACGATGAGTCGGTGACTCAATTGTGTCTTGCAGACGCTGAAGAATAGCATCGGCTTCTTTATCAGAAATAGGCGCTGGACGGTCTGAGGTTCCACCAATAAAGCCCATTACACGTGGAATGCTCTTTACTAAGTGCCAACTGTCATCGTTCATTTCCATTTGGACTAATACATAACCAGGAAAGAACTTGCGTTCGCTTTTACGACGCTGACCTGCACGCATTTCGACCACTTCTTCAGTAGGAACTAAGATCTCACCGAAGTAGTTTTCCATGTTGTGCATTTTGATATGTTCAAGCAGTGTTTTAAGCACACGGCCTTCATAGCCCGAAAAGGCTTGAATTACATACCATCTTTTTTTTGCTTCTGTAGCTTCAGTCATTTTAGATGCCTATACGCCAGTAATTAAATTGACTACTCGTAATAATACCGCATCTAATCCCCACAGGATCAGTGCTACTACAGCGGTTGCTGCAAGTACAATAAACGTAGTGTTTAGCGCCTCTTGGCGAGTTGGCCATACTACTTTACGCACTTCAATGTGTGCTTCACGGGCAAATGATAATGCTTGCTTACCCTTGATAGTTTGCAATGCGATAACACCTGCTATAGCAAAGGCAATAATTACCCCAGCAACACGAGCCACAACATTTGCATCTGCGTAAAATTGATTGCCTATAACAGCAGCAGCGATTAGCAATGCTGCTACGCCCCACTTAACGATATCCAAAGAATTACTCTGGTTTTCAGTATTTGTTGTCATCGGTTAATTCCGTTACTCACTACGACCTGAGCTTAGCTTGGTAAACAACATATTTACCAAATCCGCATTTCCGAGCTTTCCCAGAAAATGCATAAGCACAGGGTCAAAAATCGGCCATAGATTGTATTCTTATTCAGCTTTGTTCGCAACAATACAGGTAAAGTTAGCGTAACAATTTAGGCAAAAAAAACAATTAATCGATATTTTTTTCCTAAAAACAAAAAAGGAAGCCGAAGCTTCCTTTTTCAGTGTTCACTAAAGTCGCTATTACGCGATGATTTTAGCTACTACACCAGCACCAACTGTACGGCCACCTTCACGGATAGCGAAACGTAAACCGTCGTCCATCGCGATTGGGTAAATCAGGGTAACTACCAT
>NZ_JBOZPS010000034.1:0-14480 GCF_050849305.1 Shewanella sp. MF05960
GACCTGCTGATCAGTGATTCGTGTTCCCGGCACAGTGAACTCCTCCGTTCTGCTGTACCGAACCTTATCAGATCAACCGGCCAAGATAATTGTCGCTAGACCGGCCACCGTAATTGTCGCTTAATACCGCGTTGTATGGCAAGAAAGAAGACGACTATTCATTCACTCATACGCCTTGTTTAAGCTCTTTTAAACTCTAGATGAGTCATCACTTATCAAAGCGGAATAGGATTTAATAACATTGAAACAAAACTATGTATGAAGGGGTTCTGGCTGTGGTTGAAATATAAGTCATCAAAGATAAAATCAGGGTTATGAATTACATTTCAGGAAAAAGTGTAGGTATAAAAAAACCGAGCCTAGGCTCGGTTTTTAGTTGAGTAATTAAAATTACTCAGCAGCTTCTACTTCAACAGCTTCAGCAGCTTCAGGGCGACCTACTAACTCGATGTAAGCCATTGGGGCTTTATCACCGGCACGTAGGCCACACTTAAGAATACGGGTGTAACCGCCAGGACGATCCTGGAAGCGTGGACCCAATTCAGTAAATAACTTACCTACAACTTCAGCGTCGCGGGTACGAGCGAAAGCTAAACGGCGATTTGCAACGCTGTCAACTTTAGCAAGTGTTATTAGAGGTTCAACTACGCGACGCAGTTCTTTCGCTTTAACAGTAGTTGTCTTGATAATCTCATGACGAACTATTGAACAAGCCATGTTACGAAACATAGCTTGACGATGACTGCTGTTGCGGTTTAGTTGACGACCACTCTTACGATGGCGCATGACCTAATCCTTATAACCTAAATCTGTACTAACCTGAGACTTATAGGTCGTCTGCTAAACTAGCTGGAGGCCAGTTTTCAAGACGCATACCTAACGACAGTCCGCGAGACGCTAAAACATCCTTAATTTCAGTAAGAGACTTCTTACCTAAGTTAGGGGTCTTAAGCAACTCAACTTCAGTGCGTTGTACCAGATCTCCGATGTAATGAATCGCTTCGGCTTTTAAACAGTTAGCCGAACGTACAGTTAGCTCTAAATCGTCGACAGGACGCAGCAAAATCGGATCAAACTCCGGTTTCTCTTCTACAACAGCCTGCTCAGTAACATCACGTAATTCAACAAACGCATCTAGCTGTTCAGCTAAAATTGTTGCAGAACGACGAATTGCTTCCTCAGGATCAATAGTACCATTAGTGGTCATATCAATCACAAGTTTATCTAAGTCAGTACGCTGTTCTACACGAGCAGCTTCAACATTATAAGCAATGCGAGCTACAGGTGAGAATGAAGCATCAACCAACAGGCGACCAATTGGGCGATCGTCGTCTTCAGTTTGTGCACGAGCCGAAGCTGGCACATAACCACGACCACGCTCAACGCGGATACGCATGCTGATATCATTATTACCGGTCAAGTGACAGATAACATGATCAGGATTCATAATGGTAACATCACCATCATGTGTGATATCTGCTGCTGTAACAGGGCCTGTGCCGGACTTGCTTAATGTAAGCAAAGCCTCGTCTTTACCCTCGATAGTCACTGCTAATCCCTTAAGATTAAGCAATATCTCAAGGATATCTTCTTGTACGCCTTCCTTACTGCTGTACTCATGCAGTACTCCGTCAATTTCGACTTCAGTAACTGCACAGCCTGGCATAGACGACAATAGGATGCGACGCAACGCGTTACCTAAGGTATGGCCAAAACCACGTTCGAGTGGCTCTAGTGTAACTTTGGCGCGAGTTGAATTAACCTGCTCAATATCAACGAGACGCGGTTTAAGAAATTCTGTAACAGAACCCTGCATTGTGTCCTCTCTTGTTTGTTAGCTTTACTTAGAGTAAAGCTCGACGATCAGCTGTTCGTTAATATCCGCAGACAAATCGCTACGTTCTGGAACGCGCTTGAAAGCACCTTCCATTTTCGCATTGTCGACTTCTACCCATGTAGGCTTCTCGCGTTGACCAGCCACTTCTAAAGCCGCTTTAATACGAGCTTGAGTACGTGACTTTTCACGGATGCTTACAACATCATTCGCAGACACTTTGAATGACGGAATGTTAACAACACGACCGTTAACCATAACAGATTTATGGCTTACTAGCTGACGTGATTCTGCACGAGTAGAACCGAAACCCATACGATAAACGACGTTATCTAGGCGGACTTCTAAAAGTTGTAATAGGTTTTCACCAGTATTACCTTTTAGACGTGCAGCTTCTTTATAGTAGTTACGGAATTGCTTTTCTAGCACACCGTAAATACGACGAACTTTTTGTTTCTCGCGTAGCTGTAAACCGTACTCAGACAAACGTGGCTTACGTGCGCCATGTTGTCCTGGTGCAGCTTCAAGCTTACACTTCGAATCGATTGCTCTCACACCGCTTTTTAGGAAAAGGTCTGTACCTTCTCTGCGGCTGAGCTTGAGCTTAGGACCCAAGTATCTTGCCATGATCTTTCTCCAACTATCCTATATACGCAGTGTTATACACGACGTTTTTTAGGTGGACGACAGCCATTATGAGGGATAGGCGTCACATCGGTAATGTTAGTTATTTTATAACCAACAGCGTTCAGCGCACGAATGGCTGATTCACGACCTGGACCTGGACCCTTCACGAAAACTTCAAGGTTTTTAACACCGTAGTCTTGAGCAGCAATACCTGCACGCTCAGCAGCTACCTGTGCAGCGAATGGTGTTGATTTACGTGAACCACGGAAACCAGAACCACCTGAGGTAGCCCATGACAACGCATTACCTTGACGATCTGTAATGGTGACAATTGTGTTGTTGAAAGAAGCATGGATATGAGCCATGCCATCTGCAACCTGTTTACGTACGCGCTTACGCGGAGAACGTGACGGAACTTTAGCCATTTTGGTTTACCTTCCCGTTACTTTCTTATTGGTTTACGTGGACCTTTACGCGTACGCGCATTGGTCTTAGTACGTTGCCCACGAAGAGGCAGGCTACGACGATGGCGGAGACCACGATAACAACCAAGGTCCATAAGACGTTTGATGTTCATTGAAATCTCACGACGCAAGTCACCTTCTACAGTGTATTTGGCGACTTCTTCGCGTAGGATATCTATTTGAGCTTCGCTCAATTCCTTGATCTTAGCGTCTTCAGCAATTGAAGTAGATGCGCAGATTGCTCTAGCGCGTGTACGTCCAATACCAAAGATTGCAGTCAATGCAATGACTGTATGCTTTTGATCAGGAATGTTAATGCCAGCGATACGGGCCACTATGCACTCCTTAAAGTTAAAGGCCATCTGCGAAAAGCCCGAAAGGATACTCGACAGACGACAGATTTGCAAACAATATTTTTAGTCAGCCCATTATTGAGCTGACTAAAATTCTTTCTTAGCCTTGACGCTGTTTGTGTTTTGGTTCAACACAGATAACGCGAACAACGCCACTACGCTTGACGATCTTGCAATTACGGCAGATCTTCTTCACGGAAGCTCGAACTTTCATTTCATCACTCCGTCAAAGTAATCTTATTTACCAAAGCGATCTAAGTTCGCTTTGTTCACAAGATTAGCTTTCTTCATCACAGACTCATACTGATGAGACATCATATGGGTCTGAACCTGAGCCATGAAGTCCATGATTACGACTACAATAATTAGTAGTGAAGTACCGCCAAAATAGAACTGTACTTTCCACGCAATTAACATGAACTCCGGAATTAAGCAGATAAAGGTAATGTACAACGCACCCGCTAAGGTTAAACGTGTCATGACTTTATCTATGTAACGCGAAGTCTGTTCTCCGGGACGGATCCCAGGAATGAATGCACCACTCTTTTTCAGATTATCCGCTGTTTCGCGTGGATTGAAAACCAACGCAGTATAGAAGAAACAGAAAAAGATGATTGCTGTCGCGTACAATAATGAATACAGCGGTTGCCCAGGGGACACAGCTAAAGCGAAATCGCTTAACCATGACATAGACTCATTTTGACCAAACCACTGAGCCAGTGTGCCTGGAAACAAAATAATGCTGGATGCAAAAATTGGTGGAATCACACCTGCCATGTTCACTTTTAATGGTAAGTGAGTGCTTTGCGCCGCAAAAACCTTTCGGCCTTGTTGGCGTTTAGCGTAGTTAACGACGATACGACGTTGACCACGTTCCACAAATACCACTAAATAAGTTACAGCAAATACGATTACCGCGAGCAACAGTAGTACTAATACATTCATGTCACCTTGACGAGCTTGCTCGGCTGTTGAGCCGATAGCCGATGGTAAACCTGCAACAATACCTGCGAAAATTAAAATCGAGATACCATTACCAATACCACGTTCGGTAATTTGTTCGCCTAGCCACATTAGGAACATCGTTCCAGTAACTAAACTGACAACAGCAACAAAGTAGAAACCAAATCCAGGATTGGCAACAAGGCCAGGCATGAGATTTGGTAAACCCGTTGCAATACCGATAGATTGCAATGTACCCAACACAAGTGTGCCATATCGAGTATATTGACTGATTTTTTTACGTCCTGATTCGCCTTCTTTTTTCAATTCAGCTAGTGCAGGATGCACAACAGTCAATAACTGCATGATAATAGATGCCGAAATATACGGCATTATACCTAATGCGAAGATAGAAGCACGCTCTAAAGCACCACCCGAGAACATGTTAAACATGCCAAGGATGGTATCTTTCTGCTGAGCAAAAAGCTCTGCTAATACAGCTGCGTCAATACCAGGAATTGGCACGAACGAACCGGCTCTAAAGACGATAATCGCACCAATCACGAACAGAAGACGAGTTTTCAGTTCAGAGAAACCGCCTTTCGCGCTTTTTAAATCAAGTCCTGGTTTTGCCATCGACGTATTATTCCTCGATCTTGCCACCGGCAGCTTCAATAGCTGCACGAGCACCTTTGGTTACCTTTAGACCTTTTACAGTCACTGGGCGGTCAATGGTACCTGAAAGAACGATTTTCGCAAACTGGATGTTGCGAGTAATAACGTTCGCATCTTTCAGTGCATTCAAATCGACAACATCACCGTTAACTTTTGCTAGTTCGAGTAAACGAACTTCAGCTGTTACCAAAGCGCGACGCGAGGTAAAACCAAACTTAGGTAGACGGATCTTAAGTGGCATTTGACCACCTTCAAAACCGACGCGAACGCCGCCGCCTGAACGAGACTTCTGACCTTTATGGCCGCGACCCGCTGTTTTACCTAAACCTGAACCAATACCACGGCCTACACGCTTAGGAGCAGATTTAGAACCTGCTGCTGGAGATAGAGTATTTAGACGCATTATCTTATTCCTCCACCGAAACCATGTAGTACACCTTATTGATCATACCGCGAACTGAAGGAGTATCTTCAACTTCAACAGTGTGACCAATACGACGCAGACCTAAACCGGTTAGGGTAGCACGGTGTTTTGGTAAACGACCGATGCTGCTTTTAGTCTGTGTTACTTTTAAAGTTTTAGTAGCCATGGTGCATTACCCCCGAATTTCATCAACATTCAGGCCACGTTTTGCTGCGATTTGAGCTGGTGACTTCATGTGCACCAACGCATCGACAGTTGCGCGAACGATGTTGATCGGGTTAGTAGAACCGTATGCTTTTGACAGAACGTTATGAACGCCTGCAACTTCTAATACGGCACGCATTGCGCCACCGGCAATAATACCGGTACCCTGTGATGCTGGTTGCATATAAACTTTTGAACCAGTATGGCGACCTTTAACTGGGTGATGCAAAGTACCTGCATTCAACTCCACGGTTACCATGTTACGACGGGCTTTTTCCATTGCTTTTTGAATAGCAGCTGGAACTTCACGCGCTTTTCCATAGCCATAGCCGATCTTACCGTTACCGTCACCCACTACTGTTAGTGCTGTGAAGCTAAAGATACGACCGCCCTTAACGACTTTAGAAACACGATTAACTGCAATCAATTTCTCTTGCAGATCGTCTTTTTGCTGAGCTTCTAATTTAGCCATTTTATAACCCCTTAGAATTTCAGGCCAGCTTCACGAGCGGCATCTGCAAGAGCAGCTACACGGCCATGATACTTGAATCCAGAACGGTCGAACGCAACAATAGCTACGCCCTTCTCGATCGCACGCTCAGCAACAGTTTTACCCACTGCTTTGGCCGCATCTACGTTTCCGGTACTCTTTAGTTGCTCTTTAACTGTTTTTTCAACAGTTGACGCAGCAGCTAACACCTTAAATTCAGGACTGATCACCTGAGCATAGATGTGACGCGGTGTACGATGTACAACCAGACGGTTCACGCCTAGCTCTTGGATCTTCTTACGTGCACGTAACGCGCGACGTAAGCGAGATGTTTTCTTATCCATATCGCGTTACCTACTTCTTCTTAGCCTCTTTACGGCGTACAACTTCGTCGTCATAGCGAACACCTTTGCCTTTGTAAGGCTCTGGTGGACGATAGCCACGAATGTTGGCTGCAGTTTGACCTACTAACTGTTTATCAACGCCTGTTAGGACGATTTCAGTTTGACTAGGACATTCAGCAGTTACGCCTGCGGGAAGTTTGTGTACTAATGGATGTGAAAAACCTAATGTAAGGTCTAAGTCGCTACCAGCAATCTTTGCACGGTAACCAACGCCAACCAATTTAAGTTTTTTCACAAAACCTTGAGATACACCAACAATCATATTGTTTACAAGTGCACGAGTAGTACCAGCCTGTGCCCAAGCGTCAGAAACGCCTTCAACAGGTAGGAACTTTATTAGTGCATCTTCAATAACAACATTAACCGCATTATTGATTACTCGAGTCAGACTTCCTTTACCGCCTTTGACGGTTAAAATCTGTTCGCTTATAGTCACCTCTACGCCAGCAGGGATAGTGACTGGTGCCTTTGCAACACGAGACATTACTAACTCCTTACGCTACGTAGCAGATAACCTCGCCACCCGAGCCAAATTGGCGGGCGGCACGATCAGTCATCAAGCCTTGAGAAGTGGACACAATTGCGATACCCAGACCGCCCATAACCTTTGGAAGTTCGTCTTTACCTTTGTAAATACGAAGACCAGGACGGCTTACGCGCTGGATAGTCTCAACGACTGGTTTGCCTTGAAAATACTTTAATGTAATTTCTAATTCAGGCTTAGCTTCATCTGCTACGGCGTAGTCAGTAATGAAACCTTCATCTTTAAGTAATTTCGCGATTGCTACTTTTAACTTAGCTGAAGGCATCTTTACAGATACGTGGTTAGCAGCTTGGCCGTTACGAATACGGGTTAACATATCCGCAATAGGATCTTGCATGCTCATATTAGCTTACTCCGTGACAAGTGCTTACCAGCTGGCCTTACGTAGACCAGGAACTTCACCGCGCATAGTTGCTTCACGTAATTTAATACGGCTTAAGCCGAATTTACGTAAAACGCCATGTGGGCGACCAGTTTGATTACAGCGATTGCGTTGACGCGATGCGCTTGAATCACGTGGTAGTGCTTGCAACTTAAGCACAGCATCCCAACGATCTTCGTCAGAAGACTCTGGGTTACTGATAGTAGCTTTAAGTGCTAGACGCTTCTCAGCGAACTTAGCTACGAGCTGCGCACGTTTTGCTTCACGTGCTTTCATAGATGTTTTAGCCATTATGCTACCCTTATTTCTTAAATGGGAAGTTAAAAGCGGTCAACAAAGCACGACCTTCTTCGTCATTCTTCGCAGTGGTAGTGATAACAATATCCATACCGCGAATTTTATCGATTTTATCGTAATCGATTTCTGGGAAGATGATCTGCTCTTTCACACCCATTGCGTAGTTACCACGGCCGTCAAACGCTTTAGCGCTTAAGCCACGGAAGTCACGAATACGTGGAATTGCAATGTCAACTAGACGCTCTAAAAATTCCCACATACGCTCACCGCGTAGGGTAACTTTACAGCCAATAGGGTAGCCTTCACGGATTTTAAAACCAGCAACTGATTTACGAGCAACAGTTACAATTGGTTTTTGACCAGCGATTGCAGTCATGTCACGAAGCGCATGCTCCATAACTTTCTTATCTGCAACAGCTTCGCCAACACCCATATTAAGGGTGATTTTCTCAATCCGAGGGACTTGCATGACACTGCTATAACCGAACTTTTTAGCTAGTTCAGCGACCACAGTCTCTTGATATTTATCATGCAGTTTCGCCATCGTTTACTCCAAATTACTTAACGAGTTCGCTGTTCGACTTAAAGAAACGGACTTTTTTACCGTCTTCAAATCGGAAACCAACACGATCCGCCTTGCCTGTGGCTTGGTTAAAGATCGCAACGTTTGATGCTTGTATCGGTGCTTCTTTCTCGATAACGCCGCCAGTCACGCCCAATTGTGGGTTTGGCTTCTGGTGCTTTTTAACTAGATTGATGCCTTCAACAATTAATTTACCAGTAGGTAGAACTTGAGAAACCTTAGCGCGTTTACCCTTGTCTTTACCTGCTAATATTACTACTTCGTCTTCACGACGGATTTTAGCTGCCATTTTGAAGCTCCTTACAGTACTTCTGGTGCCAGCGAGACAATTTTCATGAATTTATCATTACGCAATTCACGTGTCACTGGGCCAAAGATACGAGTACCAATCGGTGCAAGGTTTGCGTTAAGCAATACCGCTGCATTCCGATCGAAGCGAATGACAGAACCGTCTGGACGACGTACGCCTTTCTTAGTACGGACTACCACCGCGTTATATACATCACCTTTCTTCGCTTTAGCGCGAGGAATTGCTTCTTTAACAGAAACTTTAATGATGTCGCCGATACCGGCATAACGACGATGAGAGCCACCCAAGACCTTAATACACTGAACTCTGCGTGCGCCGCTGTTACATGCGACGTCTAGAGTCGATTGCATTTGGATCATTTCAAGTGCTCCGCTATCGTTACTACACAATCCCACTATGGGAGTATATTTTGAACCAAATTTAAGCAATAATTTACTCAAAAATGGCGCGCAAGTATAACACCACATTTTGCGAATGCATAGCAAAAAAAACAAACGGCCCCAAATTCTGGAGCCGTTTACGTTAACCTAATAAAATTAGGCTTTTGTTACTACTTCAGCTAGTGTCCAAGACTTAGTCTTAGATAGAGGACGACACTGACTAATTGTCACGATGTCACCTTCATTACACTGATTAGTTTCGTCATGTGCATGGATCTTAGTTGTACGCTTAATGTACTTCCCATAAATAGGGTGTTTCACTTGGCGTTCAATAGCAACAGTGATAGATTTTTCCATCTTGTTGCTTACAACTTTACCTTGCAAAGTACGGGTTTTATCAGACATTACGCACCTGCCTTAGAAGTAATAATGGTCTTAACACGTGCAATGTTACGACGCACTAGTTTCAATTGATTCGTTTGAGTCAATTGACCAGTAGCGTGTTGCATACGCAGGTTAAACTGCTCACGCAGCAGACCAAGTAATTCAGCGTTAAGTTCTTCAACGCTCTTTTCTCTTAGTTCGCTCGCTTTCATTACATCACCGTCTTAGTTACGAAGGTAGTCTTTAAAGGAAGTTTGGCAGAAGCCAAAGCGAAGGCTTCACGAGCCAAAGCTTCAGGTACACCACCCATCTCATAAAGAACCTTACCAGGTTGAATCTGACATACCCAGTATTCAACGTTACCTTTACCTTTACCCATACGCACTTCAAGAGGCTTAGAGGTAATTGGCTTGTCAGGGAAAACTCGAATCCAAATTTGTCCTTGACGTTTAACATGACGTGTCATGGCACGACGTGCAGATTCAATTTGACGTGCAGTTAAACGGCCACGGCCGACTGCTTTCAAACCGAAAGTACCAAAGCTAACTTCAGTACCGTTCGCTAGACCACGGTTGCGGCCCTTGAACATCTTGCGAAACTTCATACGTTTAGGTTGCAGCATAAAAGTTTCTCCTATTTACCACGAGGCTTACGCTTAGGTTGCTGCTTTGGCTCTTCAATAGCAGGTATTAAACCGTCTAGAACTTCGCCTTTGAAGATCCAAACTTTAATACCAATCACACCATATTGCGTGTGACTTTCTGCAGTTGAGTAGTCGATATCAGCACGTAATGTATGTAAAGGTACACGACCTTCACGATACCATTCAGCACGTGCGATTTCAGCGCCACCTAAACGGCCGCTCACTTGAACTTTGATACCTTGAGCACCAATGCGCATTGCGTTTTGAACTGCGCGCTTCATAGCACGACGGAACATAACACGACGTTCTAATTGCTGAGCAATAGAGTCAGCAACTAACTTAGCGTCTAGTTCAGGTTTACGGATTTCAGCGATGTTGATTTGAGCAGTAGTGCCTGTGATTTTAGACACATGTGCACGTAATACTTCAACGTCTTCACCTTTCTTACCAATCACAACACCTGGACGGGCAGTGTGAATCGTAACGCGGATGCTTTTCGCTGGGCGTTCGATAACAATCTTAGATACTGATGCGGCTTTTAACTTTGCAGTTAAATATTGACGCACTTCCCAGTCGCTGTTCAGATTATTTGCATAATCTGATTTATCGGCGTACCAGGTAGAGATCCAAGGCTTGGTGATACCCAGACGGATACCATTAGGATGTACTTTCTGTCCCATTGCTCTCTTCTCCTAGCGATCTGCTACAACCACAGTGATGTGGCTGGTACGCTTCATGATACGATCAGCGCGGCCTTTGGCACGTGGCATGATACGCTTCATTGTTGGGCCTTCATCTACGAAGACGGCTCCAACTTTAAGCTCATCAATATCCGCACCTTCGTTGTGTTCGGCGTTTGCGATAGCTGAGTCAAGTACTTTCTTAACCAGTACGGCGGCTTTCTTTGGGCTGAACGTCAAAATCTCGAGGGCCTTAGAAACTGGCAATCCGCGAATCTGATCAGCAACTAGACGGGCCTTCTGCGCAGACGTACGAGCAAAACGATGTTTAGCTAAAACTTCCATCTTATTCCTCCCGTATTAACGCTTCTTCGCTTTCTTATCTGCAGCATGGCCGCGATAAGTGCGAGTTGGTGAAAATTCACCAAGCTTGTGGCCGATCATCTCGTCAGTTACGAACACAGGTACGTGCTGACGACCATTATGGACAGCGATGGTCAACCCAATCATATTAGGGATGATCATTGAGCGGCGAGACCAAGTTTTAATTGGCTTTTTATCTCCCGCTTCCATCGCTTTCTCTACCTTCTTCAGCAAGTGCAGGTCAATGAAGGGACCTTTCTTGAGAGAACGTGGCATGGCGAATCCTCTTACTTATTTATTACGACGACGTACGATGTACTTGTCAGTGCGCTTGTTACTACGAGTTTTATAACCCTTAGTTGGCACACCCCATGGACTCACTGGATGACGTCCACCAGAAGTACGGCCTTCACCACCACCATGTGGATGGTCTACTGGGTTCATTGCAACACCACGCACTGTAGGGCGTATGCCTCTCCAGCGCTTAGCACCTGCTTTGCCTAACTGGCGTAGCATGTGTTCGGCATTACCAACTTCACCAAATGTCGCGCGGCAATCTACTGGAACTTTACGCATTTCGCCAGAGCGAAGACGTAGAGTTGCGTAGGCACCATCACGAGCAACAACTTGCACATAAGCACCAGCTGAACGTGCGATCTGAGCGCCTTTACCAGGCTTCATTTCAACAGCGTGTACAACTGAACCGACAGGAATGTTGCGTAACGGCATAGCGTTACCAGTCTTGATTTCTGCATCCAAACCAGATTTGATTGGGTCGCCAGCTTTCATGCCTTTAGCAGCAAGAATATAACGACGTTCACCATCTGCATACAGTACTAACGCAATGTGCGCTGTACGGTTTGGATCGTATTCAAGACGTTCAACTTTCGCAGGGATACCATCTTTATCGCGTTTAAAGTCGATTAAACGATAGTGCTGCTTATGTCCACCACCTACGTGGCGTACAGTGATACGACCAGTATTGTTACGGCCACCACTTTTGGTTTTTCTCGCCAACAGGCCAGCAAAAGGTTTACCCTTATGCAGGTCCGTATTCACCACTTTAACTACGTGGCGACGACCTGGAGAGGTTGGCTTACACTTAATAACTGCCATGATAATTCTCCTATGCTTACTCAGCGCCGCCGACGAAATCGATGTCAGCACCCGCAGCTAAAGTTACATAAGCTTTTTTCCAATCGCTACGACGACCTACACGGCCACCGGTACGTTTGGTTTTGCCTTTGTTAACTAAAGTACGAACTGAATCTACTTCAACTTCAAATAGCTTCGCTACTGCAGCTTTGATCTCTGCTTTAGTCGCATCGATTGCTACGCGGAAAACTACAGTGTTGTTCTTCTCAGCGACTACAGTACTCTTTTCAGAGATATGTGGAGCTAGAATCACTTTTAGCAAACGTTCTTCGCGGATCATGCTAGCATCTCCTCGATTTGCTTCACTGCATCAGCAGTAACAAGAACAGTGTTGAACGCAATTAGACTAACTGGATCTAGACCCGCTACGTCACGTACGTCAACTTTGTATAAGTTGCGAGCTGCTAAGAATAAATTCTCATCAACTTCAGCTGTAACAATTAGAACGTCTTCTAAGTTCATTGCTGCTAATTTAGCTTTAAGCTCTTTAGTTTTAGGAGCTTCAACACTAAATGATTCAACAACAACTAAACGCTCTTGACGTACCAATTCAGACAGAATGCTCTTAAGAGCACCACGGTACATCTTCTTGTTAACTTTTTGGCTGTGATCTTGGGTTTTAGCAGCGAATGTTACGCCACCGCCACGCCAGATTGGGCCTTTAACACTACCGGCACGAGCGCGGCCTGTGCCTTTCTGGCGCCATGGTTTTTTACCAGAGCCAGTTACTTCCGCACGAGTCTTTTGAGCACGAGTGCCCTGACGTGCGTTTGCAGCGTAAGCTACAACTACCTGATGAACCAGTGCCTCGTTAAAGTCACGGCCGAAGGTAGTTTCGGAAACTTCAAGAGCGCTTTGCGCGTCTTTCAATACCAATTCCATTACTATCTCCTCAGACCTAAGCTTTAACTGCAGGCTTAATGATTAGATCACCATTGGTAGCGCCTGGAACTGCGCCGCGTACTAATAACAAGTTACGCTCTGCATCAACACGTACAACGTGTAGATTTTGAGTAGTTACTTGCTCAGCACCCATATGACCTGACATTTTTTTGCCTTTGAATACACGACCAGGCGTTTGGTTCTGACCAATAGAACCGTTCGCGCGGTGCGCCAATGAGTTACCGTGAGTCGCATCTTGAGTACGGAAGTTCCAGCGTTTAATACCGCCTTGGAAGCCCTTACCTTTTGATTGACCAGTAACATCTACTTTCACAACTTCTGCGAAAATATCAACATTAAGCTCAGCACCAACTTCAATGCCTTCGCCTTCACCATCTGCTAAACGCAATTCCCATAAACCACGACCGGCTTCTACGCCGCCCTTGGCAAAATGACCTGCTTCTGCTTTGGTGATGCGATTGGCTTTTTTGGTACCAGTAGTCACTTGAAGTGCGCGGTAGCCGTCAGTTTCTAAAGTTTTCACTTGAGTAACGCGGTTGCCAGCAATTTCAATTACTGTTACAGGGATTGACGTACCATCTTCTGTGAAGATGCGAGTCATACCCACTTTACGACCAATAAGACCGATAGCCATCTCTCAAACCTCTTCTAAGGATCTCAATTAACCTAAGCTAATCTGAACGTCGACACCAGCCGCAAGATCTAAACGCATTAATGCGTCTACAGTCTTTTCTGTTGGCTCTACGATGTCAACTAAACGCTTGTGGGTACGAATTTCGTACTGATCACGTGCATCTTTATTAACGTGCGGAGAGATCAAAACGGTATAACGCTCTTTGCGTGTTGGTAGTGGAATAGGTCCACGTACCTGCGCGCCTGTACGCTTAGCAGTTTCAACGATTTCCGCTGTAGACTGATCAATCAAACGATGATCAAAGCCTTTCAAGCGGATACGGATTCTTTGGTTCTGCATTGACCAGAGCTCCTAAAATGGACACATAAAAAATCACCCTCTAGCTTTTTCCTTTCTGGAAAAGCAGAGCGAGATGATTTAACCGTTCGACTCCCAATCGGAGTCGCTATGAATATGAATAACCTAAAAGGTTAGACAAATATTTTCGCTGCACATGTCAGCGAGAGGGCAATTATACAGATCTTCTATTGGAGATCAAGCCCATTGTGTAAATAGTCTTCAGAAAGTCTTTTCACAATCAATTGCGGCGCATTTTACACAATTTATGCGTTTATGCTAGCAGATTGTCTGATTTATTCCTAAAAACAAAAAAGGAAGCCGAAGCTTCCTTTTTCAGTATTCACTAAAGTCGCTATTACGCGATGATTTTAGCTACTACACCAGCACCAACTGTACGGCCACCTTCACGGATAGCGAAACGTAAACCGTCGTCCATCGCGATTGGGTAAATCAGGGTAACTACCAT
>NZ_JBOZPS010000035.1:0-13209 GCF_050849305.1 Shewanella sp. MF05960
AACATTTTTTGCCAAATCAATCGCAATAGTGGTAACTTTCATGGTGGACGCTCCTTAAGTAACTGTATGGTTCAACATCAGTTTGGCGCATTGACGCCGTATTAGGGAGCGTCCATCTCATCACCCATATACTGACCAATGGAGACTCATCCGAAGGCGGTATATTTTGTGCGTTAACTGAGAGATTATTTTCGACCCTAGATGGTGTTCTTATTGCACGAGATACAGAGGCCCACAAATTATTTTTTTTATTCAACTGCCACATTAATCGTATATTGGGTTGGATTTCTAAACCTGTGTAGTCAAAGTGTTCAACTCGTGTTGCTAAAGTAAGCCACAATTCATCATCTATCAACGTCATCTCATCACGAACAAATGTGCTCCACAAATGAGTTCGAGTTGATGCTGACTTACTGCTTACAATAATCGTACTTTTGTCAAAATCGTCATTTATGAAGCGGTAACCTAGCCCCCAGACAATGTTATGGTTTTGCCCTACAAGCAGTTGATGTTGGAAATCAACATCAAGAGTTTCACTACTAAAACCATACCAATCATCATCTCTTTTTGCATAATCGTAGTAAGTTTGCAGACTATATTGAGAGGTTGGCGATAGCGCTTTAGTGAACTTTGATAACAGATTAAAGCCATCGCTGTTTACGTCATCATTATTATATTCAATATATGATGGACCAACCAATGTTGGATAATAGGATGTCTGCTGCATTTGAGTGCGATACCAATCACTGCTCAACATTAGGCTTGTGCCGGTCTCAAGCTCTATATCAACGCGGCCCCCAACTTGCAGGTGCGTCCAGTCGTTATCTTTATCAACACTTGTAGAAGGACCCACAAGATAATCCCCGAGATCCTGCTGATCATGCTCAAGGGAGTCTTTACTATGACCTTTTACATACACTCTTGATGTAGCGTTATCGGATAATTTGGAACCATAACGAAAACCTGCAAATCCTTGTTCATAATCACCAGCGCCTAGTTCTGCATAACCGCCAGAGGTGTCCGCACTGTGTTTGGTGATAATATTAATAACACCATTTACAGCATTAGCCCCCCACATAGCAGCACTAGGACCCCGTATCACTTCAATACGTTCAATATCGGCCATCAGTGTATCTTGCACTTCCCAATAGACGCCTGAAAATACGGGTGAATAAAGGGTTCTACCATCCATCAACACTAATAACTTGTTGTTGTAGCGGCCGTTAAACCCACGACTACTGATAGCCCACTTTTGCGAGTCAATCTGGGCTACATGAAGTCCGGGCACATCGCGAAGAGCTTGCGGGATTGAGGTTGCCCCAGAATGACGAATATTTTCGCTCGATATGACATAGATTGCAGCAGGTGAGTTAGATAAAGGCTGCTTTTGTTTAGATACCGAGGTGACTTCAACATTCAGTAATTCTTGTAGACTTAGATCGAAAGAGGTCGGCTCGGCAGCGATGACTGCAGAGCTTGTGAACAGGCCCAATAATGCAGCATAAGAAGTAACTTTTAACTTTAACATTTTCAACAATTCCTTCACTGTTCTAATAGCAGGTGTGTCAATCTAATGATTAAAGCATCAAAAATTACACTATGAATCTACGCGATAAAGCTAAAAAAAGTATGCTGTAGGGCAACATTATGTACTATTTTTGGGCAATTCAACATTAAAGGAACCAACAAATCGATCCGTTTGTAAACTTATGCTCATTTTTAAGATCTCAAGCATGAATGTCAGCACCATCAAGCTCGGCATTTTTCGTGATTGATACGTAGGCTGAATGCGGTAGTAAATGACTTCATTGAAGATCACTTGATTACTATTGACGGTAAAATATCGCGGCATTTATTGTTTTGGTACGTAATCACTCATGTTTGGACACTCTTTTTAAATAACCAAATACAATTTAGTGGTTTAATCCTAAAAGAAAGTGTTTGTTTAATTCCATCAAACGTGAATAAACACCCATGGCGTCACACGTGTTGCCGAGTACATAGTCTTCATTACAATTTCACGGTTACATAAACCATGTAAAAAAACGAAGACAATCTTTTAATCTTAATAATCAATTGGATAGATTATTTCTAAGTGGTTTCAACAAAAAGATTGTCTTCGTTGAATTCAAATAGTCTTCGTTTTAATTCCTTCAATTCACTAAACCGCCAGCCCAGCAGCAACACCAGAGCTCCATGCCCATTGAAAATTAAACCCGCCTAACCAACCACTTACGTCCATTACCTCACCAATAAAGTATAATCCTGGGACGCTATTTACTTGCATGGTTTTTGAAGATAACTCATTGGTATCGACACCACCTAAGGTAACTTCTGCGGTGCGATATCCTTCAGTGCCATTCATAACAATTGACCAGTCATTTAAGCTTTGAGCGAGTTGTTCACGCTCGCCGTGGCCGAGTTGGTTTAAGGCTTTATCTAATTGTGCTTCTTCATATAATGCTTCAACTAAACGTTTTGGTAACCAATGGCTGAGGGTATTGCGTACACTTTGTTTGGGATGATTTTTAAGCGCGAGTTCGATTTTTTCTAACGCATTTTCACCCGGTAATAAATTAATTGAAATTGCTTCGCCAGCGAGCCAATAGTTAGAAATTTGCAATACTGCAGGGCCAGACAAACCACGGTGGGTAAACAATAATGCTTCGCTAAATTGAGTACCATCTTGTGCGGTGATTGTTGAAGGAACGGCGATGCCCGATAATGCTTCAAAACGCACTTTTTGGTCGGCATGCCAAGTAAAAGGCACTAAACCTGCACTGGTGGGCAATACGGTTAAGCCGAATTGTTCGGCAAGTTTATACCCGTATGGCGTAGCCCCTAATTTGGGCATCGATAATCCACCAGTGGCGATTACTAGCGATGTGCAACTAAAGTCACCATTTGAGGTACTTAAGCTGAAGCCACTCTCCGTTTTACTTACCGAGAGCATTTCTGTGCGCAACTTTACCTTAACCCCTGCCCATTCGCACTCGGTCATCAACATGGTGACGATGTCTTTGGCTGAATCGTTACAAAAAAGCTGACCGTGATCGCGCTCGTGATATTCAATACCATGGCGTTCAACCAACTCAATAAAATCACTTGAGCGATAACGCGCTAGAGCCGATTTAACAAAGTGTGGATTGCCACAAATAAACTGATGCGGCTCAACCTTTTGGTTAGTGAAATTACAGCGGCCACCGCCGCTAATCAAAATTTTACGACCAGCTTGTTTGGCATTGTCGAGCACCAACACATCACGACCTCGATAGCCCGCTGTTGCAGCACACATTAACCCTGCTGCGCCTGCACCGATAATGATTACGTCATGATGTTTCACGTTTAACTCCACACTGTTCAAATTGGTTATTTGTATTAAGAGTTGCACTTTAAAATGCAAAAAAGGATGCTATTTTAGCATCCTTTTTGATATCTACTCACGGTTAACTTAGCTGCTCTGTTGCACTATTTTTTGAGTGTTTCAGATTTTTTGTCTCGGCTAAGTAACTCTTTTGCTGCTTCCACTGGCGCTTTACCTTGGTATAGCACTTGATAGATTTGCTCAGTGATGGGCATTTCTACCCCTAGGCGTTTGGCTAAAGTAAACACTTCTTTGGTGTTACGGTAACCTTCAACGACTTGACCAATTTCATCTTGTGCGGTCATCACATCTTTACCTTGGCCTAGCGCCAAACCAAAGCGGCGATTACGCGACTGATTGTCGGTACATGTCAGCACTAAGTCACCTAAACCTGCCATCCCCATAAAGGTAGATGCATCGGCGCCAAGCGCTTCACCTAAACGAGTCAGCTCGACTAATCCACGGGTAATTAATGCCGTACGTGCATTAGCACCAAAGCCAATACCGTCTGACATACCTGCACCAATGGCAATAACGTTTTTAACCGCGCCGCCTAGCTGGATACCAGTAAAGTCGTCGTTAGCATAAACACGTAAACGTTTTGGGCTGTGGAGTAGTTCAACTAAGTCGTGGGTGAACTGAGGGCAAGTACCTGCAACCGAAATGGCTGTAGGTAAGCCTGCGGCGAGCTCTTTCGCAAACGTTGGGCCTGACAATACCGCTAATGGGTAATGTTCTCCTAACTGCTCACGTGCAACGTCTTGTAATAAACGGCCAGTTTCAGGCTCTAAACCCTTGGTAGCCCATACAATACGTGCATCTTCGCGCAATAATGGCTTAGCTTGTTTAAGCACATCACCAAATACATGGCTTGGTACAACAACCAAAATATTCTTGCTAGCGGCTAAGGCTTTACCTAAGTCAGGTTCGATTGCTAAACAATCAGGAAACTGAATGCCAGGCAAAAACCGTTCATTGCTGCGGCTGTCTGCTAATACTTGCATGCTTTTAGGATCGTGACCCCAAAGCAAAGTCTTATGGCCGTTGCTTGCCAAAGAAATAGCAAGGGCGGTGCCATAAGACCCCGCCCCTAATACCGTAATTTCGGCAGTGTTACTCATAAATTATGCTGTTGCTTCTTCAGTTGCAGCAGCTTGACGCTGTTGAACATACTGAGCAAATAGTGCGTCAAAGTTAACTGGCGCTAGGTTTAGTTGTGGGAATGTACCACGGCCAACTAAGTTACCCACTAATTCACGTGCGTATGGGAACAACACGTTAGGGCAGTATGCACCTAAAGAATGAGCAAGTTGCGGCTCTGTTAAACCAGAGATAGAGAAGATACCCGCTTGCTGTACTTCACATAGGAATGCTGTTTCGTCGCCATTTTTTGCGGTAACAGTAAGCGATAAAATCACTTCGAATGTGTCATCAGACAATTTGTTGCTGCGAGTGTCTAAGTCTAATTTTACTTCTGGGTTCCATTCTTTCTGGAATACAGCTGGGCTGTTTGGCGTTTCAAAAGACAAATCCTTTGTATAAATACGCTGAATGTTAAATTGTGGTGCTTGTGCTTCGTTGTTTGCGACTTCAGCCATAATGTCCTACCTATATATGTGTTATTTAGCTTTTCTGTGAAGCTAATTGTGTTGGGCTTTCGCAGCTAATAATCAATCGATTGACTTATCGTTAGTGCTGTCCCGTAAAGTTGATTTTGCTGAAAAGCTTTCAACAAAACCTTGTTTATAAGCAGTGCTAGCGCATTCCCAATTTGTTAACACTGCATATATTAAGCGGCGTATTAACGCTTGCTTTTAACTACGGGTAAATTTGCACCCTGCCATTCGCCCATGCCACCTTTAAGGTTGAACACGTTTTCAAAACCTTGTTTAATAAGGAGTTGAGCTGCTTGTGACGATGTCATACCTGAGTTACATACTATTATAATGGGGCTAGTTTTGTACTTTTCAAGGTTTGATACTTGATTATTTTTAATTTCAGACAAGGTCACGTTTAGTGCATCAACAATGTGGCCTTTCTTAAATTCTTCTTTACCGCGTACATCAACAACTTTGGCATCTTGCTTGTTAACCATGATGGTTAGCTCTTGATGACTGACGTTTTTCACTTTTGATGTACCAGATTTAATGACACTCACTACTAGCGCCACAAACAAACCGACCCACGCTAAACTTAACATTGGATTAGCTTTAAAAAATTCCATGTACTCTTGCATAATTACTGATTTCTCTGACGATGACTAAGATGAGATGCCACCGAGTATATCGTTTTGCTTGTTAGTTTTCATTAGTGAAACGCCTAAATAACGTGTTTATTCGTGACCGGCGCCACTTTAATGAATGCTTTAGTTATATCTTCAAACCTATATGGCTTTTGCACGCTATCGATAAGTAGTAATATTCATACAATTGAAATTTTATAACACTTCCATTTTTAACTTAAAAGGTACTTGCAAATGACTAAGAAACGTCCTTTAGCACTACTTATCCTTGATGGCTGGGGCTACAGTGAAGATACGCAAGATAATGCGGTTTTTCATGCCAATACTCCTGTCTTAGATAAGCTCAATGCCCAATACCCTCACAGTCTTATTTCAGGTTCTGGAATTGATGTTGGATTACCCGATGGCCAGATGGGCAACTCTGAAGTGGGTCATATTAATATTGGCTCTGGTCGAATTGTGTATCAAGAACTCACTCGTATCAGTAAAGCCATTGCCGATCATGAGTTTGAAAAAAATGCTGCTCTTTGCGACGCTGTAGACAAAGCTATTGCTGCAAATGGTGCGGTGCACCTCATGGGACTATTGTCTGCCGGTGGTGTACACAGCCATGAAGAGCACATTGAAGCTATGTGTCGTATGGCTGTTGAGCGCGGTGCAACAAAAGTCTACTTACATGCCTTTTTAGATGGCCGTGATACGCCACCCCGTAGCGCTAAAAATAGTTTGGTTCATTTTGATGAGCTATTTGCCTCATTAGGTCATGGCCGTACTGCATCAATTATTGGTCGTTATTTTGCAATGGACCGTGATAATCGTTGGGATCGTGTGTCGCAAGCCTACGAATTAATTACTGAAGGCAAAGGTAAGTTTAGCTACACAAGCGCACCAGAAGCACTTGAAGCGGCTTATGCGCGTGATGAAAATGATGAGTTTGTTGCTGCATCTGCCATTGTTGATGCTCAAGGCCAAGCGGCAGAGTTAAACGACAACGATGCGTTAATTTTTATGAATTTCCGCGCCGATCGTGCTCGCCAAATCACTCGCACTTTCGTGAATCCTGATTTTGATGGTTTTAAACGTAATAAAACACCAAAAATCAACTTTGTGATGTTAACAGACTACGCGGCAGACATTAACGCTCCGGTAGCCTATCCATCAAGTGATTTAGTGAATACCTTGGGTGAAACCCTGCAAAACTTGGGTAAAACCCAGCTGCGTATTTCGGAAACTGAAAAATATGCTCATGTGACTTTCTTTTTCAATGGCGGCAAAGAAGAGCCATTCAAAGGAGAAGATCGTATTTTGATTCAGTCGCCTAAGGTTGCTACGTATGATCTGCAGCCTGAAATGAGCTCGACTGAATTAACCGATAAATTGGTCGCGGCGATAGAATCGACAAAATATGATGTGATCATTTGTAACTATCCCAATGGTGATATGGTCGGCCATAGCGGTAACTTTGATGCCGCAGTTAAAGCTTGTGAGGCGGTTGATGCCTGCATTGGTCGTGTTGTTGAAGCATTAGCTAAAGTTGATGGCGAATGCTTGATTACTGCCGATCATGGTAATGCCGAAAAAATGAAAGATCCTTCTAACGGACAAGCATTTACAGCTCACACCAGTAACTTGGTGCCGTTCGTTTATGTCGGTCGTGATGCCGTAATAAAAGATGGTGGACGTTTGAGCGATATTGCGCCAACTATGTTAACCTTGATGGGCCAAAGCATCCCGAAAGAAATGAGTGGACGCTGTATCATTGACCTTAAAGAGTAAACATTAACTCGTGATAACTCGTTTATTTATTAAAGCCAGCATTGTTGCTGGCTTTCTAATCCTTTCATGTACGGCAAATAGTGCTGACCTGACCTCTCGTCAATCGGCGTTAAAGTCTATTCAAGCACAAATAAACCAACAGCAAAACTCGCTAAAAGATACCAGTAAACAACGCGAAAAGCTGATCGCTTTATTAAAAAGCGATGAACAAGCCATTGCTAAAGCGGCGCAAAAAGTTAATCAATCACAAACCTCTTTATCCGCCGTTAATACCAAATTACGCGAATTAGACAAACAACAAGTCGAGCTCGCCACCGTAAAAAGTAGTCAACAAGAAACCTTATCAAAACAATTATCTAGCGCATATCTTGCGGGTAATCATGACTACACAAAAATGATGTTGAATCAGCAGAACCCGGCAACCGTTGAGCGCATGCTCGCTTATTACCAATTTTTAAATAATGCCCGAATTAAAGCGATTAAACAGCTAAAACAAACCAGCATTGATTTAGATAAAGTGAAGCAACAGCAAGTAACTTCACAACAAAAACTCAATGCATTGGTAATTGAGCAAAAAAAGCAGGCCCAGCAATTATCGAAAGAACAAGGGCAGCGTAAACAAACGCTAACCCAGCTTCAGCGAACCTTGTCGAGCAAAGGTGCTGAACTAGAACAATTGCAAATAGAAGAAGCCAGTTTAAAACGTATAGTTCAGCAAGCCATGGTTACCGCTAAGGCCAACCCCACTATGGACGGTTTAGCCAATCAACGCGGCAAGTTAAAATGGCCGACTAAAGGCCGAATGAGCAAACGCTTTGGCAGCAGTCGTTCAGGGCAAATTGTTTGGAAAGGTAGTGTATTGGCCGCACCTGAAGGGCAAAACATTTATGCTGTCGCATCAGGTAAAGTCATTTACGCAGATTGGTTACGCGGGTTTGGTATGGTGTTAGTTATTGACCACGGCAAAGGCTACATGAGCTTATATGGCCATGCACAAACACTGTTAAGACAACCTGGTGACATGGTTAAAAGCGGGGACTCTATTGCCCTTGTTGGTAGCTCAGGCGGACAAAGCGAACCAGGGTTATACTTTGAAATACGTAATAAGGGTAAGGCGGTCGACCCTGCTTATTACTGCCGCTAAGATTTTCGTTATGCCTTATGTTAATAAACAATTGCACTGCTAACTAACAGGCCGTTTTAGGCTGTGAATTGTAACTATAAATCGACCGAATGAATAATCAGATAACCATAACCCATAAAAAGATAAGTTAACGTGCGAATTCAATTCATTATTTTACTTTGCTTGTGCAGTATATTCCCTGCAAGCGCTGCTAAGTTAGCCATTATCATTGATGATATTGGTTATCGGTTAACTGACGAAGCCGCATTAACGCTACCGCAAAACATTACCTTATCAGTATTACCTCATACACCTTTGGGCCAAAAACTGGCTAACGATGGTCACAAAAAGGGTCACGAGATCATGTTGCATCTGCCTATGCAGGCCTTAAACGGTAAAGCATTAGGTCCAGGTGGGTTAACTAACGACATGAGTGAAGCACAAATAAAACAGCAGCTACAATCCGCATTTAATAGCATTCCTTTTGCCAAAGGGGCTAATAATCATATGGGTAGCTTATTAACCCAAATGGACGATCCTATGTTATGGGTGATGCAAAGCCTCAAGCAACAGCAACTGTTTTTTGTCGACAGCGTGACGACTAAATACACTAAGGCGAGTGATACGGCGAATCAACTTGGAGTGCCATTACTCAGAAGGCATGTATTTTTAGATAATGATGTCAGTCCACGCGGACTTGAAAAGCAGTTTAAGATAATGATCCAAAGGACAAAGCAGCAAGGTAAGCTCGTTGCCATTGCACATCCTTACCCTGAAACCATTCGCTTTTTACGTGCTAATCTCGCCCGTTTAGAAGCCAATGGTATTGTGTTGGTGAAAACCTCGCAGTTATTTGATGACATTAACCTTGCCACCTCAAATCAAGCTAATCCAACTGCAACACTGAAATAGACAAGTCAGGTAACGTTGCCAAAATATCAGACCGATTATCAACAATATCAGCCAAAGTATATTGGTCGAGCACAGCCAGATATGCAGCTACAGCTTTACCTAACACGCCTTTGAGCTTACAAATAGGCGTAAAACGGCAATAAGGCGATTCACAATCAATTGGTGCGAGCGAATGCTCTAAATCACGGATCAATTGGCCTAAATGGAGCTGATCAGCAGTTTTAGCAAGCTTGAACCCACCACTTTTACCGCGAATAGTCTGCAAATAGCCCAACTTTCCTAACTGATGAATAATTTTAGCCACGTGGTTCGACGATAAATCAAATACGCTGGTGACTTCTGCAATTCGAAACAAGGTTTCTCGCTCTGGTTGCACCGCGAGATACATTAAAATCCGAATACCAAAGTCCGTATATCGAGTCAATTGCATGATTTAAATTATCCAAAGTAAATAATAATCGAAGGTTAGCATGTCGAAGATTCTAAATCAGTGATCAACCATAAAGCTTGCTCATTTGTCGTACCACAAACGTCAATACTTGCAGAAAACGCTCCGCAGACATCGGGACGCTCTGGTTGACCGAAAATCATACACAGATTGTCGTCATTCAATTGAATACAACGCACACCAGCAGGTTTACCATTTGGCATCCCCGGAATGGGGCTGGTAATTGAAGGTGCAATGCAGCAAGCACCACAACCCAAACGGCAATTCATAAGTATTCCTACTGATTATAACGACAGATTTTATTTAAAAACAATGCCATATAGACATGTTTAATTACATTATTCGGACACACAATAATTGAAACAACAGGCAAGCTGAGGCAAGTTATCTGTGATACTTTTTCATGACCACTATATCGGCGTATATTAGATCACATTTTAGTTTTTAAGCATTAAACCGACAACAATCATAGTGGTACAGTAGACTCTCTTCAGAAATAAGGAAATTACCAATGAAACGTCCAGTTATTCTCGATTGCGACCCAGGCCATGACGATGCCATCTCATTAATTCTAGCACTAAGCTCAGACAAGTTAGACGTCCTTGCAGTGACGACCAGCGCCGGTAATCAAACGCCAGATAAAACCCTCAATAATGCTTTACGTGTGCTCACCTTACTTGGCAGACATGATATACCTGTGGCAGCAGGAGCACCTAAACCTTTAGCGCGCGAATTGATTATTGCAGACAATGTGCATGGCGAAAGTGGTCTTGATGGCCCCAAGTTACCCGATCCCGCATTTGCACCTGTCAACCAAACAGCAATTGAGCTGATTGCAGAAAAAGTCAAAAACAGCAAACAACCGGTGACGCTCGTTCCTACCGGTCCACTGACTAATATTGCGCTATTTTTATCTGCTCACCCAGAGCTACATCATAATATCGACAGTATTGTACTTATGGGTGGCGCAGCAGGAGTAGGCAATTGGACACCCGCTGCTGAATTTAATATTTTTGTCGACCCTGAAGCCGCTGATATGGTGTTTAAATCGGGTATTCCAATCGTTATGTGTGGCTTAGATGTTACTCATGAAGCGCAAATTATGGATGAAGATATCGAGCGTATAAGAGTCATTAACAACCCAATTGCACAATGCGTTGCTGAGTTACTCGACTTCTTTATGATTTATCATCGAGATCCTAAATGGGGCTTTACCGGTGCGCCGCTTCATGATCCATGCACCATAGCCTGGCTTTTAAATCCGTCATTATTTACCGCTGTAGATTGTTGGGTTGGCGTTGAAACCAAAGGCGAACATACTCAAGGTATGACTGTGGTCGATCGCTATCAATTAACAGGCAAGCCACACAATACAAAAGTATTGTTTAATATCGACCGTAAAGGATTTGTCGACTTTATTGTTGAGCGTCTAAACGATTACTAACCCATCAATGTCATGCAGATGTTGTCTGCATGACAACAAAGGATATTCATGAGCACTTTATTAGTCGTCGGCAGTGCTAATGCCGATCACGTTCTGACATTTGATAAGCTTCCTCACGCTGGTGAAACCTTAATATGTCAACAATACCGCTTAGAATTAGGCGGTAAGGGAGCAAATCAAGCTGTCGCAGCTGCACGCTTACGTGGTTCACAACAAACGGTGAGCTTTATCTCTGCTCTAGGTGACGACGCTAATGCCAAAACGATGCGCGACGCATGGACCTCTGATGGAATCGATCTAACGGGTTGCTATCAAATACCTGGTCAGAGTACTGGAACAGCGATGATTTTTGTTAATCAGCTGGGTGAAAATAGTATCGGGGTAGTCCCAGGTGCAAATGCATACTTATCAACTCAGCACATACAACAACAGCAAGTATCATTTATCCAGGCAAAATATATGCTTATCCAACTAGAAACGTCTATCGAGAGTGTTCATGAGGCTTTATTGTTGGCGAGAAGGCATCAATGCACAACAATACTCAATCCAGCACCTGCTGCAAAATTGCCTGATGACATACTGAGCTTGGTAGATATCATTACACCCAATGAAACCGAAGCGTTCACACTGACTGGGATAAAAGTTGTTGATCAAAGCAGCGCAGCTAAAGCAGCTAATTATCTTCATAAACAGGGTGTTAATAAGGTCATTATTACCCTTGGCAGTAAAGGCGCATATATTAGCGAGCAAGGTTCTGGACAAATCATACCAGCACCCATAGTCAATGCGGTTGATACGGTAGCTGCTGGGGATACATTTAATGGAGCATTGATGGTGGCATTAGATGAGGGACATAGGCTTATAGATGCGGTTATCTTTGCCAATAAAGCATCGTCAATTGCGGTGACTCATCATGGCGCCCAAAGCAGTATTCCTTACCGAGATCAATTAAATTAATCATCACAGCCATTTTGCTTGACCATGACAGAGAATCTACAAACAATGCCGATGGAATGACTAAGGGATCGCGATAACATTCTTATCTAACAGAGCTACCGCCCCAACTTCAGTATTAGTTTTAAATTTCAGATACAAAAAAGCCTCGTCGTTAGATGAGGCTTCGATGTCATTAGCGTAGCAGACACTGATTGTGATAAAAATGAACCCGCGACATCAGTTTAACAAGCCGCCTGTCGCTTATAGAAACTCTACCACCCGAATAAATAGGGTGAATACCAATCAATCTCGGGAATTTCAGCCTCGTGAACATTGCGTCCTAGCTGAGCTACCGCCCCAACTTGAGTAATCGCTTTAAATTACAAATACAAAAAAGCCTCGTCGTTAGACGAGGCTTCGATGTAATTGGCGGAGCGGACGGGACTCGAACCCGCGACCCCCGGCGTGACAGGCCGGTATTCTAACCAACTGAACTACCGCTCCTTTAGCAAGTTGCTTACGCAAGATGCTAAATGCTTTTTAAGTCGCTAGTATGTCAACACTAGGAGACTTGCTCTTTCGAGCCTCTCTTTTCAGAGAAATTTAGCGCCTGGAAATGACCTACTCTCACATGGGGAGACCCCACACTACCATCGGCGATACTGTGTTTCACTTCTGAGTTCGGAATGGGATCAGGTGGTGCCACAGCTCTATGGTTTCCAGACAAATTTTGTTTATCTAACGCTATCTTTAGCATTAAATAATAATTCGGAAAGCTGATTGCTTATACTCTTATCTAGAGATTCGCTTATTTGAGTTCTCGCACTATTTAAGTGTCCCATCCTAATACTAAGTCGTATCAGTAAAACCCATCTGGGTTGTATGGTTAAGCCTCACGGGTCATTAGTACAAGTTAGCTCAACGCCTCACAACGCTTACACACCTTGCCTATCAACGTAGTAGT
>NZ_JBOZPS010000036.1:0-12553 GCF_050849305.1 Shewanella sp. MF05960
AAAAGTCGCCATCATTGCATGTGTCAGAAAGATGGTAATTATCTTAAATTCGATGCTAAGAGATGGCGTCATGTGGGATGAGAATACAGGTAAAAATAAGTTATTGACGCCATAGTCGTTAGTTAGGGCCTTTCTATAGTTTCTTCGCCAAACAATGGGTTAATCATTTGTTGCCAATCGGTCAACGTTGATAGGTGATTAACGAGTACATTACCGCCATTATTGATAAAAACAGTTGGGGTTGCCCAAACAGATTTTGTCGCAGCATATCGAATCGGAGTTCTGGCTAAGGTGTAAATATCACCGTCATCCATCCGGCTAAGAAATTGACAACGATTTATCCCTAAATGTTCTTCGGCCTTGTCTGCAATAAGTTGTCGAAGATCGTCGTGAGTTTTATGCATAAACTCTGCATTGTAAAATTCATCCTGTCGTTCATATAAATAGGTGGTAAAATCGTAAAACTTATCTGCATCACCATCTGCTAGGGCAAATAGCCCAAGACTCATATCCCACGCTTGGCGATGATTACTTAATGTCATTAAATGAACTTTAAGGCTGACCGATCTGCTTTTGTAATGTTGTATCACACTAAGCAACGTCGGCCACATTGCTCGTGAATGGGGGCATTGAATATCAACAAAAACATCAATCGTTATGTCAGCCGCTTTATCGCCACGAAGCACGCCGCTTGGGCGCATAGGTATTGGTGTTGTCATAGTGCTCCCACTATTAATTAAGGTTAATTACGTTGGCTGATACATATTGTCAAAACAGCCCCAATTCAGGGAAATACGTGTCGCTGGAAGCAAAGTCTGTCATAGGCAGCTTCTAGCATTCAATCACTTATCGAAAAGATATAACCATACTCTGACATAAAATGTACCCATAGTCTGACAAATCGAAAGGTTATAAAATAGTGCTTAAAAGGAGAATGTAATTTTATTATGAAGAGCCAAATAGCTTATGTCCTATCTAACAAACTTTTGGACAAAAGTGCGTTAGAGCTTCGGATTTAGTGCAATGACATAAATTTTACACTGACCCAAATAAATTTTTCAACACCCTCAAGTTCAGAGTTGAGTTAAGGTATTTCAAGAAATGGATACTCTGATTTGGGACAAAAACCTGTTAACAACCTATTCGTCGTCCCGGCAATGCTTTTTAGCCGGGATCCAGGTGTTTTTTGTTCTTTATGGCCTGCGGCCACTAACGTCGTGGCGCTTCGCCCACACCAGACCAAGAGGAAACCAACGGCTGTTCCCTCTTGGATCTCCCAGCCGCCACATCAAAATTATCTGAAAAGCGATAATTTCGCGACGTGGTTAGATCCAGCTTTTAACTCTATTTGGAATCGGCTTCGGCCTTATTCGAAAATGCTAACGCTTCAGATGGGGCGTCCCTTCCCCTCTAAAGCTAGCTCACGTCATTTTCTTCAACGGCCTCAAGTTCAGAGTTGAATTTGGACATTTGCAAGCTAGATGCAACTCATTAATGGACATAAACACTTTACGTAAGCTGTTGTTTAAATTTGAATTTTATAAATTTTACTCTGACCCGACTAAATTCTGACCCGACTAAATTGACTAAATTTCTGTCGATGAATTTGTTACTTGATTTTAATTTGACCACAAAAGCAGTCAAATACCCATACTTAACAAAAAGGCTAGCCTATTGACTTGCGGAAGGCTCATATGTGTTAGCGTTCTTTTCCTGCGTTGTAGGTTGCTTTGGCCAACATTTCAGTTGTGGTTGTTCCGTTATCTCTAGTTCTACATGTATCAGGGTTATAATCCCCATTTTTGTACATTTCCCACTCAGCATTAAGCAGCTTCTCTTCAAAGTGATTTAAGTTGAGATTCAACCACATAGAAAGCTGTTGAAAGTTATGTGCAATTTTTTCGCCTTTATGCTCCTTTAAAAAGGATTCTAAGTCGATTGGGTAATTCCGCGCCTCAGCAGCCATTATGGCTGTTCGCGCCGTTATTAATAATTGTTGCCCTGTAAATTGCATTGAATAGTCTATTACATCGTGACGAAGGCCATACTCAATTCTCACCCTTTTAGAGTGAGACCAATACCTATCTTCCAAAAGTACAAGGCGCTTATAATAGGTTTTTAAAATCTCAGCTTCAATGAGGCCCTTGGTGTCATCCTTCAATTCATCGAAGGTCTTAAGTTTTACATTCGTGCTTTCAGCCGCTTCAAATGCACCGCTTTGAAAGCCTGCTATAGATATTATAAACCCGCGATCTGCACCTATGTCGTCAACAATTGACCTAAGTGCTAACACTTGAGCCTTTGTCACTTTACTCTTCCAATGTTTTGCCTCAACAATCCAAGTAATGTTTTCACCTAAAAATTTGGTTTTGACGAATACATCGACGTCATGGGAAGTTCGTACACCTTGAACTCTGACGTTAGTCTCTGCGTCAGCTCCTAGCGAATCAAAGTGATCTTTTATATCTTCCTGAAAGATATACCAATCTGAATATTTACTCATAACTTCCTTTGACCGCTAACGCTTGCAGTAGCGGAGAGTGTAACCAGTCTACTGACTGCCCTTGTTATACCGATTTACATATTGTAGTACTTTGTTCCAAAGCTCACAGATAGCGGAGCTCCATCATATAAACAACTTGCGGTAACTTTCATGCGTTTTTTGTGATCATAATATGTATGAAAATCAGTTCTTTTCCTGACGAGCTCTAGTTCGTGAATGCCGATACTTAAAGCTCCCAATAAAGCTTCACTGTTGAATTCTTCACTTTGTGAATGTGGTGCTGTTTGGAGTAAATCCACTTCCACAAAACTCACAAAATTCCCTTCTCCCCATAACACCATTTTACAAAGTTCGTTTTCAACAATTATATTTCGTGCTTCGTTTGCTTGCACACCAACAATCTTTTCTACATCGCTCAATACCATGCCAAGATATTGATAGGGTCTATGAAATGGTGCAGACATAATCGGTAGGCCTACCATGTTTGCAGAATCTAGAGATTGACCTAAGTTTGATGCCGTCCGCGCAGCAACAACATTCTTATTAAAAGCTATTCCCATACTGGTAACTAGTCTTTTCAACTCATCATCGTATGAATCTATTTTCGAAAAGTTACTGTACAACTTTCCTACGAGGAAACTTGGTAATTCAACGTCTTCAAGAATTATTGGTAGAATTTTTATCTTTCCTGCAATCTGATAATTCATTGCGACATCAAGCTCATTTACGACCCAAGGGGCTTGAACTGAATTACTTGATAGGATTACAGCAAAATAGTCTACGTTATCAATTCCCTCTCTAATTTTTTGTACAAGGGAATCACCGATTTTCATCTCTGCTTCATCTAACCAAACTCTTATACCATGACTTTCTATATCAATGGCAAGGCGCCTAACAAAAACCTTATCTTTATGGTTGTGGCTTAGAAATACACTCGTGCCCATAAACCCTCCTAATTGGTATAACACTCATTTAACGGCCAAATAAATTTAAAGCCGACCCTTTAAGTTATTGATTAATATCATCCTAAATTTACTATCTTATTGATGTAAAGCAGTTTTATTTAATTCCATTGACGAATAAAAGCGAGCTTGTGCGTTAAAAGTCGGCTCAATATTCGACAAAAAAACCTTAATTTCAATACATTACAATATTCGCGATTGATAAATCGTACAACTTTAGTTTACTTATTAGCCGATTAAACTTAATAACACGCAAAACACCATTACAACTGTTTTGATACACAGTACACACTACATAAAGGTGGAAAACATGGTTGTAACTAGATATGTATCCGACATTTGCTAAGCCAGTTACAGATGAAGTGTAAAGCAGGTCGAAGCACCATGACGTTAGTCGCATCAGGCAATATTTGAAGCACACTTTGGCGCTGACACGAGTGAGTTTTTTGATTTTTAAATAGTCAAATTTACTCTGAACTTGAGGCCGTTGAAGACTCCTTACAAAAGAATACGTGAGTTGGCTCATTGCCTTTCTCGCACATCCGACCGATAAGGATATTTGAAATGTCATACACGATTAAAATTTATTCAGACCAACGCATACATCTCACTAAACTGAGTCTTTAACGCCTGCAGATAAGGCAAACATTAACAGCTTCATCATGGTGGTTTGCGAGCCGTCCGACCCATGGCCGCTCATTGGCATCCATGCCATCACGGCATTTGTGAATCCCTTCACATCAGACAGGTGGTCGAGCTACATGGATGTACTAGTGCGTGTCGGTAAGTGAATGCCATGTTGAAGCCAAATAAAACCTGACAGTCATATTATTTGTAATAGGCGAAGCGCCACGACGTTGGTCGCCGCAGGCCATATTTGAAGCACTCTTTGGCGCATAAGTGAGAAAAGAGTCTTGTTATGCTCAGCCTCGATTAAGTTATCTTGTCGCTGAACCTAAACACTGACATAACCGCATATAAAATAACAATCACTTAGCTGAATGATTAACCCATACCTTGACATAAAATAAACCCATAGCCTGACAAATCGGAACATCTAAAAATAGACATCTATGGGAAGATGTTATTTTATTACAACTTAAAGCGTATCTCTTGCAAACACATTTTTGGACAGAAACGAGCTAGTTTTAGACTCTTAAAGCCTACAGTTAGTATTAATCAAAATATGGCTGACTGACCAGAACGATTGTTCTGGTTAAATCTTAAGATTATTCCACTACAATATTTATCGGCAAAGCCAGAAGCGAACAATAATTTTAAAAATATTTTTCACTAGAACTGCGAATTGAACTTAAAATTTCTGATATTATTAATAAATTAAAAACAAAGCACTTAACTAATGAACAAAAATACAGACAACAATAAACGCGCATACAGTACTGTTGGCATTAATGATTCAATTTGGAATAGCGAAATTTTTCGCGAGGAATGGAAGCTTTTTTGGCGCTATTTAATCGGAATAATCGCATTTTTTGCAGGTGTTGTTTCTCCGCAAACTGACAATACCATGATGAATTATACTTTAAGTTTCATCACGACATCATTTCTACTAATTGTCATCAATTCGCAACGTTCTCTTAGCAAGTTCAACAATAAGAAATGGGCTAAGTGTGTGACTTTTTGGAACGTGATGATTCTCAAGCTCTCCGTTCAAAGCTTAGTGGTAGGATTATTCATATTTATATGTATAGCAGTATACTTAGTCGTAACTTATGTCACTTTAAAAAGCCTTCCTGAAATAGAAGACTTAACGCTAAAGGTGATTATTAACCTTGGAATGATTGTTACTTTTTGTATATTCGCTTGGAAGTCTTGGAACGCACATAATGTCAGTAAAGTTCTATGTATAATTGAAGATATTAGTTACTTGGTCTTTAACCCTACGGCTCCGGAAAAATTACAAACAGATGGAGAAAAAGTGATTAAGTTGATTTATTTTGAAGTCATGGTTGTCTTGCTTGGATCTGCATACGTCTACATTTCAACATTAGTGCTAACTAATCTCGTGGGAATAATACCCAAGCTTGCTCAATTATTCCAGGAGCTTCTAACTATTGGTTAGACGTTTTTTGAGTGGACAAACCTACAAATTGGCTTTGTTAATACTGAATCACTACCAAAATGATAGGCATATTGTCACATACTAGATGTATTAGATAAGCTAAGTCAAAGAGGGACTAGTGGACATGTTACAAGTACCAAATCTAACGCACAATGGGGCAAAAACGTTTTAGTACTTAGGCTCTAAAATCTATGCATCACATTATGATTAATAATGACTATCTTAAGAAAGCGGGCTTATGAGCACTTAAAAGATAGATGAATCGCAGTTCACTAATAATATATATCTAACCAGAAAATTTGGTTAGGCGCTCTAAATAAACCGCCCTGCACAAAGCGATATGCAGGGTGGTGTGGTGCTGGAGGCTAGATTCCTCCAGCTACCGGATTATATTCACTTTTCCATTGCAGATTTTTGATTAGCTTTAATTTTTTTATTTAGCTCTTTACCTGCTTTTATCATCTCTGGAGTTAGCTCTTTCTGCATTAACTGAAAGTGCCTAGCTTCGATAATTGCCAAAGACATTGCTCTTGAAATAACAAAGTCATCAGAGTTATCCAATATCTTCGCTTTGGTTTCTTCAAGATTCTTATCTGTTATATCCCGTTGAATTAACCATAAAAATAGATCCGCGACTTGCAAACCATACGATTTTTTTGAAGACTCTAATTTAAATTCTCCTAAGTCGTATTCGACCTGTTTATATTGAGGGATACCACCAAACTTATCCTCTTCATAGTCAACACCGAAGAACATGCGGTGATACTCTCTCATTGTTCCTTTAAATTCATCACTTTGATCATGAACAAGCTCTGTAACTGATACGTCATATTCTTTACAAAATCGATGAGTGGCAGTTAGTAAACTAGAAAATGCAATTATATTAGGAGTTTGTTTTTTATATGCACTTTTACCTCTCGCTGATATAAGAGTAAAAATATCAGGATTAGCTATTGCGTAACTTAGCCCCGCTGTAACAACTTCAGATGCTCTTTTATCGAAAATATATGGTGCTTTTTCCAGCAAAGCGCTACATATTTTGATAAGGCCATCCAAGTTGTCTTTTAAGTAATAATTCCAAAACTCAATGTCTAACCCATCTTCCATCATGTCATCTATCAATATGCATAATGTATGTCTGAATAGTTCGGTTGTATACCAAAATGGATGTACTGCTGGGTTGTCATAACAATCAAATATAGTATCAACAAATTTTGTGGGTGCGATATACCTTTTTTGAATTATCGTATAGTGAAACCTCCATTGAGTTCCATCCAAAGCTTCCAATAGCTCCAAGCAAAGGCTATTAACTCTCTCTTCTCCAAGCTCGTATCCATGCAATCTTTCCAACCCATTCTCAGAACAATACCGTTGGATTATAGGTGCTACTTTGGATTCGATTTCACCAACAGATATAACTGCACCCTGATAATAAAGAGGTGATTGTTCGTTAAAAATTTCTTTTCCTGAGTGCCCTGATTCGTCAGCATATATGAAAGCACCGTCATTCCCTTTACTCATAATTATCCTTATGTGGCCAAATTTGGCCGTGAATTCAACGTTTGTGTAGTACGCATATGCTTAGATTTGGCAAAACGCGCATGCACATTTTATGAAGCTACTAGTTAAGCCACGCTTAAGCAAAACTATTGATTTATAAGCACTCTACCAGAGCCATACTTAATAAACGAATACGAAAAATGAAAAGTGTGAGCATTAATATTGATGCCTAATCTAAAGTAGCAAGTAACTGTCATTTATTGATTAGCAAAAGTAGGTCTGCTGGCTTGTTATTTATCTGTTCCACTTATCATCTGAAACTCATATAGGGGCAGAAGCTTGCTAGATTTATTATACTAATCGATGTAATACGCATTAGATTTTGGGGTAGTAAAGGAATCTAATGGATAACCTCATTCCATTGACTATCACATTGTTACCCGCAGTAGTTTAACCTTTTGGTTTATGGTCAAATTAACTATTTAACTATTTAACTATTTAACTATTTAACTACGCTACGGGAGCTTTATGAACCGAAATAGCCTAAAACTTAAGGCCAAATTTCTCTATCGCTGCCATTATTGGGATATAAAAATCAGTTTCTGGTGAGTTTCTTGCTGAGAAGTGGTATGTATCTATCAAGGGGTACTCTGTCGTCTCTGTTTGTAAAATATAACGACTGGCTTTGCTGTCTCCTTCAATCATGCTTACTTTACCTAATGTATTTAGTTTCGATTCTAGGTTCATGGTGATTATGATGTCAGGTTCAAATAAATCTATTTGTTGAGTAAAAAAATTACCTTGTGCACTTTTTAGTTTTACCATTGACGAATTAATCAACTCCCAATTAGCGTCTGAGGAACCTGACTCATTGCTAAACTTAGAAAGATTTAAAAAAGCAAAGCTGACTCCACCTTTCACAGCAAAGTTATTACAAATATCGGATGCTTTAGGTACTTTTTCAAATTCACAGTGACCATTGTTTAGGCCGTAAGCAATTTCAAGTTTTAGTCTGTGAAACTTTTGTTGATTAATAGATTTTCCGTTTATCTTTTTTTTGATGGTGTAACAATGGTGCATTAAATCAATGTAGTTCTCACCAATGAGACCAAGCGATTCCCAACCGATATATAGGACTTTACATCTTTGGCTGAAGTAGTATGGATAAAAACCT
Source organism: Shewanella sp. MF05960 (assembly GCF_050849305.1). Taxonomy (NCBI): domain Bacteria; kingdom Pseudomonadati; phylum Pseudomonadota; class Gammaproteobacteria; order Alteromonadales; family Shewanellaceae; genus Shewanella; species Shewanella sp. MF05960. The sequence goes on from NZ_JBOZPS010000036.1 coordinate 8,223, forward strand.
TCCCAGACAATATCGGCAGAAGTCATGTTGAAAGGCAGAGTTACTATATCTGCTGTAGCTAGTAATTGGCCATATATGGCATTTAGTTGATCTTGCTTTGCAATTTCGTCAGGTGGGTATTTTAACTTTGATGCCGGCATTGATTAAATCCTTTTAAGTTGATCAATATTAAACTTTATATCAAATACTGAAGAAACTATAAATATCTTTAGGAGCTTCATTTTTTATTTCCTTACATGCGTATAGATACTGAACCGCACCTTACGCCCCATATACCTTGTAAAAAAGCTTTATTCCTGTGAAAAACCAAAACTGGACGCAAATTTAGAGCTTGTCTAGCTTATTTTTGGACAGAAACGGTTTAGAGTTATTGTACTAGTCGATAGTAAGACTCATTAGATTTTGTCGGGGTAGCGAAGGGATCTAACGGATGCCCTAACTCCATTGGCCATCTCATGTGTTACCCGCAGTGGTTTTAACCTTTTAGTTTGAGACCAAATTAACTATTTCACTACACCACGTCACAGACTATTGTGGTGTTTTACATCATGCTGCCCAATAAAACTTAAGTCATTGTTTTAGAATAACAAAAAAATTACTAGACCCCACATTATACCCTAACATCAATCTGTTTGATAACTTCAAGGCTATATCTATTAGAAACCACAAATCTAGCTCATGAACACCCGATACACTTTGCTCAGTCAGTTATACTCCTATAATCGGCAAGTGCTACTCTTTTAACAGCTGTTATTTTTCGGAAGGATTACCGCTACAAATATATTATTGGTATGTAGAAAATCTATACTCAATGACGACGAAAATATGCTCTAGGGTGTCTGATATCATTTAACAACGTATATAACTTTCAAATAACGACCAAAAAAAGTGGAAATAGTTCAAATAATGGTCAAAACTAAGTTGTGACTTCAAGGACAGGAAGTTAGTTGTATGTCTAGAGTAAGTAAATATTACAACCAATATAAGGAAATACGATGGCCACACCTCATATAGTGCTCATTCATGGCATGGGCGAACATCGCAAAGAAGACTTCCAAAAGACCTTCACCGATCCACTAGATAAAGCAAGTAAGCATTTTGACTCTATTGGTAAAATTAGCGAAACCTGTAAATTACACTACATCTCATACAACGAAATTTTTAATCAGTTACGTATGAACGCTGACAAAGCGGCAATTGACAGCATGGCATCTCAGTTCCCTGGGGCCCCTTCACTGATAACCAAAATCAACGACATTAATAACTCAGCAGACAGTAAGAACTTTTTTTACACACACATTATGGACGTATTGCTCTACCGTTCTTATTTTGCAGATAGAATTCAAGTCTCCGTCGCGAAGCAGCTTGTAAAAGCCATGAAGGAGGCTAAAAACGCAGGGGAAGAGTTGCACATAGTTTGCCACTCCCTTGGAACTGCTGTCATGCATGACACGTTACATAAACTTTATACCCACAGCTTACGTGACGAAACGGGCGTTCAGCTCTTAAGTGCGGGTTTAAATAAAATAAAATCCATCACTATGATTGCTAACGTGTCTCAACTTCCTATTACTGAATCAACCCCTTATACATCCGTTGTTAAACCCGGACCTGAAGGCATTTGTACTTATTTTATGACTTGTCGGCATATACTTGATCCCATTGCCTCCTACACAAAATTTCATGTAGGTAACAATTGGCCAATGGTGCCCAGCGGTTCATTTAAGAACATCAAGATTAAAGGCGTCGAAAGAGCCAATGTTCACGACCTCGATCACTACCTAGCCGATCCAAAAGTATTTCTCAGGTTCTTTATACAATTATTCGATATCACCTTTTTTCCAACCAGTTCTGAAGTTAAAGCAGCGGAAGCTGAACATTTGGCGACAATCGTTCAAGGACGTTTTGATAAACTCAAAGAGTCAATTGAGGATTGCGAAATTTCGCTACATTGGGATAGTGATGAAAACGAGTTTTCTTTCAATCCACATACTGAATCTTTGTATAAACAATTAGTTGATTTTTATACGCATCTTAAGCAAATAGCTAGTACAGTGGATGCAACTTAGGGAGGAAAGAAAATGAATAAGGCAACGATACAACTGCTTATATTACTGTGCTCACTCTGTTTTATTAACTCCAAAGTAAATGCGAATGAGTTTTGTGATACACCACTGGTATTAAGCGCCAGCAACCAATTTTCAGGTGCAGTTAAAGAGGCTCAACTTGCTTATGACAAAATATGTAAGTCTCTTAATTCCGGCGCTATTAAACATGATGAACTGTATGAAATACTCTATAGCTTTCATCAAATACTTTCAAGTGAAGCAAAATCTGCAATGCCGGCTTTAGCAGATCACTTAGGTACGTTTCAAAACCCTTTGATTGAAATTATAGACGGTGAAATTTCCCCTAGAGCACCAAGCTACATGGTTAATAGAGAAGAGCTAAGTGTTACAAGTATTACTTTATTTGCACAAGGCAAGAACAACATTCTTTCAAACACAATCCCCACCACTCCAGCTAATACTTGCCTTCAAAATACTGCGTGTAGAAAATCTCTCGATGAATATGTCAAACTCGTCGCAAATGTTTACAGCCCTTTCACTTTAGCGCCTATATTGCTAGTAGAACCCTTTCTTTTAAAAAAAGATAGGGAATGGATGGACTATATAGACAATGCTCGTGCCCAGACTTATTTTGACATTGGGATAACAACCTGGCTATACGAAATTGCTTACGGAAAAGAACCGGATATATTTAGTTCCCCACCTCAATTTCAATATTTTACTCTTAGGCCAATGGCCATCATTGAAAATGTTAATGAAGCGGTTGACGGTCAACAAACTAAATCAAGCCTAGCACTTGAGGTTTTTGGGGTTAACGCATGGAATGACGCATGTTTGGGCTACGCTTGTGGCACATCATTTATCATCACTCACGTCGATAGGGCTGAAGTTGATAAGTTTGGTTGGGGATTTGCATTCCATGTTGAAAATGATTTTTCATTCGGCTTCACAAAGCATGGTGACGATACAGGCTTTTTTGTCACAGTTGACTTGCTCAAACTCATTATCGATAAGAAGTCGAGTTTTAAACAGTACAAAGAAGGCTTCAGACAGAACGAAAATTAAATAAACTATTATTTTAGTGCAGGGCAAGATCATGAAGCTCCCATATCTTATAAAAGCTCTAGCATGATGAGGTTCTAACGAAAGGCACAGTTAGAACCTCAGGTTTAAAGATTTTACGTCAATTTGACCATCATACTTGTAACCCTCCCTTAAAATCAGAATGTTTTAAATAGAGTTTTCCATTTACACTAAACCAAATGGAGAATCACATGAAAAAGACACGTTTTACTGAAAGCCAAATTATCAACATCCTCTTTTCAGCTGTAAAAATGTTTAGACGTAAATGGTAGTAAGGCTTGAAGTGGTTTATTACTTTGGCCAATCATTATAAATATTTATGCCGTTAGCAATAATTTGTAGCTCACAAAGGGGCATAAACGCGCCAGCGTTTTAAATTGAAAAAGAACATTAAGGGGATAGACCAGCAATCAGATAGACAATATTTTATCACCAATGGGCTCAGTAAAATATTTGACAGTTAGATACATAATGTTAACTTAGATAGCGAACAAAATTTATACACTCATATATTAAAAGGAATTAATTATGCCAATCAAACCCGGACCTAAAAGAAAAAATGAAGATGGCACGCCTGATAAAAGGCAAAGAGTTACAGAAGAAAAAAAGAAAGAACACCCAGATTTAAAGCCACACAAGCACAAAAAAGGTGACTGAGATACAACTAAATGACTAACTCATAACCGTGCTATGCAATTTTATATGTCCTCGGGTCCATAAATAAAAAAGCTCCACTCATAACTAAGTGGATCTTTTTACTGCCTTTTCGGCAGTTTTTGCGCGAACATATACGTCGAAACGATTATCTTCTTTTTCAACTGCCTATTCGGCAGAGACAGCATTAACCTATACATCATATCGATTGTTTTTATTTTCAGCTGCCTATTCGGCAGGTCACTTTATATACTTATTTCCGTGTTAGCCGTTGTCATTTTCAGCTGCCTATTCGGCAGGTCACAATAAACTTACCAAATAAAATGCTATAAGATCAATCACTAAATATTCGAATAGAATAATGACCATTTAATTTTCAAGATGGGAAATATGCATAAATATCTAGCGTCAATTAACTTGGCCGGTTCCGCGTCAATTATCTTGGCCGGTTGACACCGAATTTTATTTGCTCTTATTGAGCGCTGTTTTGCGTCGGTAACTTTCACCTTCGCAATGAATAATCGT
>NZ_JBOZPS010000037.1:0-10040 GCF_050849305.1 Shewanella sp. MF05960
TGTGAATGTCCACACAGATTTCTTGTTTAGATTGTTAAAGAGCGTACTAATACCAAAAGAATCAATCTTTCGCTTAGTGGCCGTTGACGCTAGGTCGTTGGCTTGGGCTGCGTATTCTACGCTTTCCTGTCTCGGCGTCAAGTGTTTTTTCAAACTTTCTTTTCGCCTTGAACTCCGTGTCAATAACCACTTCATTCAACCTAACCCGGTGACTGCTTTCGCTGTCTGCCGTGTCAGTGGATGCGCATTATAGGCACCATGAGATTTAGTGCAACCCCTTTTTAAACAAAAAAGGATCGCTTGGCGATCTTTTCACCAAAAACGATCCTTTTAATCTTTTTAAATGCTTTTATGCTGGTTTATTGTGCTTTATCGGTGTTTTTTATGAATTGAGTTAGAAAGGCTATCGCGTTTTCATCGTCCCAATCGACATATGAACGGACATAAGCCACCAGCTCACCTTGCTCATTTAAGATAAATGTTGCTGGTATTGTATCAAGCGGGAATACATCACGTAATTCTTGCTGTGGATCAAAGTAGGAATTAAATGCAGGTAAACCCAAATCCGTTAAGAAAGGTTTTACCACTGTTGAATCGGCATCGATTGAAATAGGTAACAGTACAAATTGCTCAGCATTGAGCGTTTGGTTTAAACGATGTAAAGCAGGAAGCTCTCTTACACAAGGTGGGCACCATGTTGCCCAAAGGTTCACTACAACAACCTTACCTTTATAGTGTTCGAAGTTAACCTGTTTACCAATTGCATTCGTGAAGTCCACGAGTGCAATTGGAAACGGTTGGGGCAAGATATTAATTCGTTCGAGTGTTGATTGAGTGACTTGTTCAGTTTGTTGCTGCATACCTGGGTATGCACTCACTATATTGGTCATGCTTATTAGCAGTACATTAAATAGTATTATCGCAAGCCACTTTTTCAATGTTGTTACTCCACGTTTTATTTACTTGCCTTGTTTTTATTTAGTAGAGCATCAAGTTCTGCTTGTTGCTCTGGTGTGAGAGTTTCCGCTTCTGTGGTTTGAATTCGTTGTCTACGCACAAATATAAACCCGATAAGCAAACCAAACACTAATAAACCTGCTGGACCTAACCATAAAACATAGGTTTTAGCATCAAGCTTTGGCTTATAAAGCACAAAATCACCATAGCGGCTGGTCATAAAGTCGATAATTTCAGAATCTGCTTTACCGCTGTCGACCATTTTATATACTTCAAGACGTAAGTCTTGGGCCACAGGTGAGTTGGAATCCACTAAGTTTTGGTTCTGACACTGTGGGCAACGTAATTGATGCGCTAGTGACAATGCACGCTCTTGGTTATCTGTCGATTTAAATTCGTAAGTATCTACTGGCGTAGCAAAAGCTGATACCGTAAATAATACGCTAGCAAAACAGATCAATAATTTAGTCACCATGTTCATTAAGATGCCCCATCTGCTTTAGCTTCGGTTTGGAGTTGTTGGATCATTGGGTATAAAGTTTCCGTCCACACGGTTTGATCAATAGGGCCCGCATAGCGATAACGAATAATGCCATTATGATCGACAATAAATGTTTCTGGCGCACCATACACACCAAGATCCAAACCTAACCGCCCATCTTTATCAAAAATATTCAAAGTATATGGATCACCTTGAGTCTGCAGCTCTTTGATTGCTAATGCTCGTTCGTCACGGTAATTAATACCATATATAGGTAGTAGATTACGTTTTGACAGCATCAATAAATATGGGTGTTCATACTTACAGGCTGGACACCATGTGGCCCAAAAGTTAAGCATTGTAACTTTGCCAGCAAGATTCTTCTCGGTCAGTATTTCAGTCGCTACTTCAAGTCGCTCAAGTTGGAAAGCCGGTACAGGCTTTCCTTCTAGGGCAGAATCAAGCACTTTTGGATTTAAGAATAATCCTTTGTATAAGAACACGCCCATACCCAAAAATATAACGAGGGGTATAAACAGTACAAACTTCTTCATAGTGTCTCCGAGTGATTATGCTGTAGCCAATTTTGCTTTAGCGGCTTCTTGCTGCTGTGCGACTTGCTTTACACGGTAGCGCTTATCAGATGCAGCAAGGAATCCACCCACCATCATAAAGATAGAACCAAACCATAACCAACGAACAAATGGTTTATAGTTTAGGCGTACTGCAAACTCAGTTAAGCTAATTGGATCACCCATGGTGACATATAAATCTCTGAATAGTCCCCAATCGATACCCGCTTCGGTCATGTCCATCGTCCGCACGTTATATTGACGGCGATCTGGCTTTAATAAAGTGATAAGTTCATCGTCTTTATAAATCTCAATCTGACCTTGTTGCGCGGTGTAATTAGGACCAACAACATTTTTGGTTTCTAAATACTTAAAGGTATAGCCAGCTAACTCTTGTGAGATACCTGGGCCCATTCGCACACTTTTTTCAATTGAGTAGTTAGATACCATTGTTGCGCCAAGTACTGATACAGCAATACCAAAGTGAGCAATCATCATACCTAGCTGACTACGACTGATTCGACTCAGGCTAATACCACCTTCTTTTTGGCTTACAATATTATATCCAGCGCGGAGTGTTGATAGCATAATCCAAGACGTTGCCGCGACACCAGCCATAACCCACGCATCAAACTCACCACCAGCAATAAACGGTACAGCTGCACCTATTACTAATGAGATAATTGCCGGTACTAATAATTGACGTCTAATTTCACCGGCTTTTGATTTTTTCCAACGAATGATTGGACCGATGCCCATAAAGCCAAATAGCACAAGCACAATAGGAACAAATACAGCGTTAAAATATGGAGGCCCAACAGAAATTTTACCCATACCCAGTGCATCTATCAGTAATGGATATAATGTTCCTAGTAGTACCGTACCTGCTGCAACTGTAAGTAGCACATTACAGATTAGCAACATGGTTTCTTTCGATTTAAGTTCAAATCGTGCAGGGCTACTCATCTCATTAGCACGGAATGCAAACAAAGTTAATGAACCACCAACGGCAAGACCAAGTAATAATAGAATAAACAAACCACGACTTGGATCTGCAGCAAATGAATGCACAGATGTTAAAACACCTGAACGAACAATAAAGGTACCTAACAGACTCAATGAGAATGCAAAGATAGAAAGTAGTACGGTCCAGTTACGGAATGCGCCACGCTTTTCCGTCACAATTAATGAGTGCACCAAAGCCGTACCAACTAACCAAGGCATAAATGATGCATTTTCAACTGGATCCCAAAACCACCAGCCGCCCCAGCCTAATTCGTAATATGCCCACCAAGAACCAAGTGAGATACCACCGGTTAAAAATATCCAGGCTGCTAGTGTCCATGGACGACTCCAGCGTGCCCATGCAGAATCAAGTCGACCACTCATTAGTGCTGCAATAGCAAATGCAAAACATACTGAGAACCCCACGTAACCCAGATATAGCATCGGAGGATGGAAAATCAGCCCCACATCTTGCAGCATTGGGTTTAAATCTCGTCCTTCCATTGGGATCGGAAATAACCGTTCGAATGGGCTAGAGGTCAAGACCATAAATAAAGTAAAACCAACGACTATCATCGCAAGGACTGACAATACCCTTGCAGTAAAGACTTCTTCTAAGCCTTTACTAAAGATAGCGACAGACATTGCCCAAACGGATAGCGCAAAAACCCAAAACAGTAATGACCCTTCATGACCACCCCAAACAGCAGCAATTTTAAAGAAGATGGGTAACTGTGAGTTTGAATGATGCGCGACGTAAGCAACAGAGAAGTCATCTGTCGCAAAGCTGTAGGCTAAGGTAATAACAGAAAGACTGATAAAGAAAAACATTCCGTAGGTCAGTGGCCAAGCATAACGAACAAGATACTGGTCTTTACGAGCGGCACCATATAACGGTACGGACGCTAACAGTAAGGCAAAAGCCAAACCAAGAATTAGCGAGAAATGTCCAAGTTCTGGAATCATGGGTATTCCTTAGTCTAAATAATTAAGCGGGATTTGAAACAAACAAACCACGACAGTATCAATCAATGCATCGAAACTAATATACGCACATTAGCTTAAACGAATTTTAACGCATTTTAGAACTTGCTGTTGCATCTGTCTGCCCTTTTCGTACAAAACTGGGTCTCCAGTCTCATTATGAACATCTAAGTAATCAAAATGAATCCCTAGTATTGGCATATGACACAAGAGGAATTATAAAGTTTCATACAATTTAACAAACACATCCAATCTGTGAACCAGTACGCAACTCTCAGGATTTGGATTCATATCTTCCTTATATTACTATTCAATTAATAATCTTTACGTATAATCAAACTTCCAAGCACTGCGGTAAACACCGCTTCTTCTGTTAACCTAAAAGTGAATATTTAAACAATGACCACATTTTGGATTTTTATTGCGCTTGTCGTACTCATCGGCCTAATCATGATTTGGGTTCCTCACTTTCGCCAACAAAAGCTATTACAAGCAGAAGAGGCTGGCGTTCGTAGACAAACTAACCTTGAACTTTATGGTGAACGTTTAGCAATACTCGAAAAAGAATTGCAAGATGAGATGTTAGACAAAACCGAATTTGATGCCTTAAAGAAAGAACTTGAAATCAACTTACTTCAGGATATGAAGCAAGAAGGTGATGACTCACTTGATGTTGAGATTAAGCCTAAGAGTGCATTATGGCCTGCTTTTATGACCATTTGTTTGCTCGCCATTTCAGGTTACTTCTACCAGCAACTAGGCGCTTACAACGAGTTAGCCAATCCACCTCAAGCTAATAATCCTCATCAAGGCATGGATCCCGCTCAAATCATGTCGCAACGAGTGCAGATGATGGAAGCAAAAGTGCAAGCACAACCTGATGATAGCCAAGCTTGGTTTAGTCTAGGTCACGCTTACGTTTCAGCTAACCAATATGACAAAGCAGTAGCAGCATTTGATAAAGTGATGGCATTAGTTGGCACACATGCTGAGTTACTTGGTCCTAAAGCAACTGCACTATATTATAAAGCAGGTCAAAAAATCACGCCTGACATCCAAGCGGTTATTGATCAATCACTGGCTTTAGACCCTCAAGATCCTTCAACATTATTGCTTGTTGGTATGGATGCTTTCTTTACCGCTGACTACAACAAAGCGATTGCAGCCTGGCAAATGATTTTAGACAGCGATCGCAACGATGTAGATCGCACTGCATTAATGAATGCGATTGAATCAGCCAAAATGCGCATGAACGAAACAGCAGACACAATGCCTAATGACACTAACCACAATGGTGTTGCTACAGTAAACGCTAAAACATTGGCAATAGAAGTCACTATTTCAGAAGAACTAGCAGACAAGGTTAGTGCAACAGATACAATATTTATCTTTGCCCGTGCGACCCAGGGTCCTAAAGTTCCGTTAGCGGCAATAAAGATTAGCGCGGCGAACTTACCAACAACCATAACGTTAGATGACAGCACGTCTATGGGCGGCGATTTAACCTTGAGCTCAGCTAAAGAGGTTGAAGTGATTGCGGTGCTATCTAAAAATGGCAGCGTTAAACCACAAGCAGGTGACTTAAAGGGCACTATTGATGCTATCGCAGTGGGTGGAAGCGCTACATTAACGTTAGATACGCTAGTGCAATAACATAAGTAAAAAAGACTAAAAATGATTGCTATGTAACACGTTTTATATAGCTATCGTTAAATCTGTCAAAAAGCACCCATAAAAAAACCGGCTATTAGGCCGGTTTTTGGTTTAGTCGAAAAATTACTTAGACATAAACTCGATAGCGTTTTTGTAATCATCGTCTGTACAATCTGTACACATACCACCTGGTGGCATTGCATTTAAACCAGACTTTACAGAACCCACTAAGGCATCTAAACCTTTAGCTAGGCGTGGTTCCCAAGCAGCAGCATCATGAACTTTTGGCGCACCGGCCACACCCATGCTGTGACATACTTGACACGCTTTGTTGTAAATAGCTTCACCTTCTTGAGCAAACACATTCGCAGACAAAGTTAATGCAGCTACTGCAGTCATTGCTAACAATTTTTTCATGTTCAACGTTCCTAATTGCAAATATACAAAGCTTAACGCTGCCCTTTGATTTAGAAGGCAGACTCTTTTTAGCCACACTAGATTACTACAAATAGCAAAAAAACTCATCTTTTTGTGATAACAATCTCAGGTTAGTCTCTAAATCAAGACAATCTGGCTAGTTCAGGTAATATATTAGTAATCGTTAAAAAAGTTCAATTGATATTGTGTTTTTTGGAACTATATCAAATTGCTAGCACTTAGTCTGAGACAAAGCTAAACCGACAAAAGCCTTTGTGTTAGTATCATTTCGAATTCATCCTCACGCGTAAATTAAGAGGGATAAGTGACCATATCAAATCAATCAAGAGTACTGTTAAGTGCCAACGAATTAACCTGTATTCGTGAGGAGCGCATATTATTTGATGGACTCAGCTTTACTATTAATGCTGGTGATATCGTCCAAATTGAAGGCCCTAACGGCGCAGGTAAAACAAGTTTATTACGCATTATTGCGGGTCTGTCACGTCCATACGCTGGAGAAGTAGAATACCTAGGTGAAGACATTACACGTTGCCGTGATGAATTCAATCACGACTTACTTTATTTAGGCCATTTAGCCGGTGTAAAGAGTGAACTCACAGCAGAAGAAAATCTTAACTTCAATTTAAGAATCAGTGGCTATGATGATTTTGATACCACGGAGTTACTCGCTAAAGTTAACCTAGCAGGATTTGAAGAAGCCCTTGCCGGACACTTGTCTGCAGGACAGCATCGACGCACAGCACTCGCTAGATTACAGCACAGTAATTGCAAAATATGGATTTTAGACGAACCCTTTACTGCTATCGATAAAAAAGGCGTAGAAGAGTTAGAGCAGTTGTTCATTGAACATGCTAAGTCTGGAGGATGTGTCATTTTAACGACGCACCAAGATATGAGCATTATTAGTGATGACATATTACGTAAAATCACGCTCGACTATCGCTTCGTATAAGGTATCTGAATGAAACGAGGAATTAGTTATACCACGGCATTCATGACGCTCTTACAGCGTGATTTACGCATTGCTATCCGTCATCGTGGGGATATTTTCAATCCGTTATTGTTTTTTATATTGGTTGTGACTCTGTTTCCATTAGGGATTGGGCCAGAACCACAAGTGCTCACCCGAGTCGCCCCAGGGATTATTTGGGTTGCAGCACTCTTAGCGTCAATGTTGTCACTCGAACGTTTATTTAAAGCTGATTATAACGATGGCACCTTAGAGCAAATGCTATTAAGCCCTCAACCTCTGTCACTTTTAGTTCTGGCAAAGGTATTGGCTCACTGGATATTAACCGGTGTGCCTTTGATATTGGTTGCACCATTGCTTGCAGTTTTACTGCACTTAGACGGCAATAGCTATGGCGCATTAATGGCAACACTTGCATTAGGTACCCCAATATTATCATTGCTGGGTGCTATTGGTGTTGCCCTAACCGTAGGTTTGAGAAAAGGCGGTGTGTTACTCAGCTTATTGATTTTACCCCTGTATATTCCGGTGCTTATTTTTGCTACTAGTGCAATAGATGCAGCCGGACTAAACCTAGCTTATGATGGTCAACTTGCGATACTTGCGGCAATGTTGGTCGGTTCTTTAATCTTGGCACCTTTTGCAATTGGCGCCTCCTTACGTGTGAGTACAAACTAATGTGGAAATGGCTACATTCTTACGCAGACCCAGAACGGGCATATAAATTATCGGGCACCTTATTGCCATGGTTTTCTGTATTAGCAATATTACTTGTGGGTACTGGCAGTATTTGGGGTTTGTTATTTGCCCCTACTGATTATCAACAAGGTGATAGTTATCGAATTATTTTTATCCATGTTCCGGCAGCCTCAATGTCTATGGCAGCATATATGGGCATGGCGATTGCTTCATTTATTGGACTGGTATGGCAAATTAAGTCGGCAGACTGGGCAGCAGCAGCAATTGCTCCTATTGGCGCCGTAATTACCTTTATTGCCCTTTTAACTGGGGCAGCATGGGGCAAGCCTATGTGGGGCACATGGTGGGTTTGGGATGCACGTCTAACATCAGAACTCGTACTGCTATTTTTATACCTAGGGGTAATCTCCTTATATGCCTCGTTTGAAGATAAGGTTCTTGCCGCTCGCGCTGCTGGAATCTTAGCCATTGTAGGTGTCATTAATATACCGATCATCAAGTATTCTGTTGATTGGTGGAGCAGCCTGCATCAGCCATCGACAATTAGAATTACTGAAAAATCGACCATGTCGACTGATATGTTATATCCATTATTAATCAACATTGTTGGTTTTGGCATGATGATAGGCGCGATTACACTCGTACGTTATAGAACTGAAATTCTTGCCCGTAATGGTATGAGACCTTGGGTTCGTGAACTGGCTACTGCAGAGGAGGCTAAGTAATGCAGTTTGATTCATTTGCAGACTTTGTAGATATGGGTGGCTATGCGTTTTATGTATGGTTGTCTTATGGTGTAACATTTGGCTCCTTAGCCACATTAATTACCTTGAGCGTAAGACAAAAACGTAAAGTATTAATAGAAATTGCTAAAAAGATAACGCGTGAACAACGCCTTAAAGAAACAAGAGGTACTAACCGTGAATCCAAGACGTAAAAAGAGATTAACCTTAGCGGTAGCGTTGATTGCAGGTGTTGCAGCCGTAGCTTCGCTTTTACTCTATGCATTAAATTCAAACCTTAATTTATTCTATACACCGTATGAAATTACACACGGGAAAAACGACACTGGTGTAATGCCAGAAGTGGGTCAACGCATTCGTGTTGGCGGTATGGTTACTGTAGGTTCAATGAAACGAGACCCTAATAGTTTGCATGTTGAGTTTGCCGTACACGACTCAGCAGGTGGTGAAGTCATTGTTACTTTTGATGATTTATTACCCGACCTTTTCCGTGAAGGTCAAGGTATCGTTGCGCAAGGAGTGCTCATTGAATCAGGTAAACTTGAGGCAACAGAAGTCTTAGCAAAGCATGATGAAAACTATATGCCACCTGAAGTTGCTGAAGCTATGGGCCAAAAACATGAAAAGCCTGAATATACAGATAAACAGGCTGAAGGATATAAATATTAATAGGCAGTTTAACTCTTATTAATATTAGAAAAGACAAATGCCAATCTCATGATTGGCATTTTTTTTACTAAATTTGACTAATGTTTATATCTGCCTATCTGCCTATCTGCCTATCTGCCTATCTGCCTATCTGCCTATCTGCCTATCTGCCTATCTGCCTATCTGCCTATCTGCCTATCTGCCTATCTGCCTATCTGCCTATCTGCCTATCTGCCTATCAAAAATGCTAGCAAAGACTACATACCGAGGCAAAAAGAAACGTCAAAATATCTACTAGAGATTAGGCACTCATAGAGAATAAAAATCATCGAAATTAAAGTTTAAGAAAACTCGCTTAATGGTTCTAGCTTGGGATAAAGCGTGATTTTTCTGGTAAAACAAAAACCTAAAATTAGCTTTCAAAATTAGCTGAACCTGGTCATGGAACCAACATGGCAGTAATCTGTAACAATAGTAAAGACGAGTGCTATAAATCAGGCCCCATATACAAGCACCTATATACTATGACTATGGTAATGGGTTCTGCTACTGCTAGAACAATAACAAGATTGATGCGCAACAGAATTAAGATTTGTTTTATACCCATCCGCATTAATAAGTCCCACTCAGAATGCGTCCAGTGCCTATTGATTAAGGCGTGGCTACATCGTAATTATTCCCTTTTCGAATAGCGAGCACACATAACAAAAAGCTGCTGTAACATTCCTTTCTGGCAGGTTTTAAAAGGCTTACACCGCGTTATCTAGCGTCAATTAACTTGGCCGGTTCCGCGTCAATTATCTTGGCCGGTTGACACCGAATTTTATTTGCTCTTATTGAGCGCTGTTTTGCGTCGGTAACTTTCACCTTCGCAATGAATAATCGTT
>NZ_JBOZPS010000038.1:0-7925 GCF_050849305.1 Shewanella sp. MF05960
ACCTGCTGATCAGTGATTCGTGTTCCCGGCACAGTGAACTCCTCCGTTCTGCTGTACCGAACCTTATCAGATCAACCGGCCAAGATAATTGTCGCTAGACCGGCCACCGTAATTGTCGCTTAATACTGGACTTCGTATAAGTGAGTTGCTTGCCATAAGTTGGGAAGATATTGACTTTATTAATGCAAAACTCAAAGTCAAAATCGCGTTAGTTGATAAACAATATAAAACACCAAAAACGCCTGGGTCACAACGCACAGTTGAGTTATGTGCTTCTGCTATGTATATATTAACACAACAAAAACTGATAACTGGACATCGCAAACCTAGAAAGATTTCAGTGCTTCAGCGCGACAATAAAACGAAAAAAATCGAAAATTTATCACTCGTTTTCTACAACACTCAGACAAATCAGCCGTTTATTAGCGCCAAGCAGTTCAATAAAACGTTTTTCACCCCATTTTTGTCATCTGCCAATGTTAAGCACCGCGGCGCAGGACAACTTAGGCATACTTTCGCAAGCCAAGCGCTGACTTCTGGCATCTCAAAAGAATGGATAGCCCGACAACTAGGGCACGAAAGCACTGCGATGATTGACATTCATTATGCACGCTGGATGTGTGCAGATGCGCCAGACTTTGTTAATAGAGTTGAGCAGCAATTCAGTGGTATTTTTACACCCCAACAGAATGATGAGCCGATAAATGTCGATGAAAACACATCTGATGTTAAAGCAACTTCAAACACAGTCGCGAACACTGATATTCAGCTGTCAGAGCAACAGATATCGCAATTGCTCATTAGTCACCCCAATTTGATAACAGAGTATCTCAATCGATTGTTGAGTCAGAGTGTTCGGGAGACGTTGATATGAGATTAACGACTCTCTTCTTTGCATTTGTTAACTATGCATTTAATGACAAGGGGCGCAGAGCTGGCAAAGCTACCTTGTTTCATTCATTACGTCTCACAGAAGAAATGGCGCTTAAACAAAAGTATTTGACTAAGTCACAGAAGCTGATGCGCTCAAAGAATGAGATCGAAATTGAATGGGATAGCTCGCTATCGCACACTAATTTGATTGATACCCCTGATGGAATTGTCCCTCTAGATAACTTTTCACAAGAGCAAAGAGAGCAAATGATGTTCGAAATTTTGCAACCCGAAACAATGAAGAGTGCTGATGCGCGTAAATTGGGGCAAGACAAAGCACGCTCAAAAAACAAACTTAAAGAGTGGATAAAGGCAGGTCATTTTTGTAAGAAAGGTATTGAGTTAGTCGATGAAATTTTTTCGAGTGATAGCTTAATAAATGTGCATCATGCTGCATATCGATTGAATTTACTTGATATGAAGCGTAAAGCTCAGAGAGTTGAGCAATTGGTGAATTATATCAAAGCCCACAATGCATTGTTAGATAAGCCTAATTCACTTAACTCTGTCAATTTTGAAGAATTATTATTCAAAATCCCTATAAATAATCAGATAGGTACAGACATTGTGAGCAATGAAGAAATGATGCACGCAATGAAAAGTTTCTTACAGCGTTATTATCCTGATCATCCAATTAAACTCATGGTGTTACATCATGATGAACGACTACCCGGTGAAATAACTGGCGGTCATGTTCATGCTTTCATTTCTGGGAAAAATGCTTCAACGCATCAATACGATTTACGGTTAGCACACATCAGAAACGTCAATGCATTTTTGTTTGATCGCAAAGGTGTCGATGCCGAGTTACTTTCTGAGAAAGGACGCTTGAATCGTGAACAAGCAGGCGATGTGGCGAAGCATATGCAAGAGATGTTCTATGA
This sequence comes from Shewanella sp. MF05960, assembly GCF_050849305.1. Lineage (NCBI taxonomy): Bacteria > Pseudomonadati > Pseudomonadota > Gammaproteobacteria > Alteromonadales > Shewanellaceae > Shewanella > Shewanella sp. MF05960. Next base: position 1,818 of record NZ_JBOZPS010000038.1, read on the forward strand.
GTTCGTCAATGAACATTTCTTTCATCCGAAGGGCATCAATGCTGATTTCCATCCAGAATCTGTCCGTAAATCTGAAAAACGAATGCAAATGCGTAAAGAAGCAAAGCTAGCGAAGCGCGATAGATCATTCAACTATCACACACGTTTACTTGAGGACGTGGATAGTTTAGAAAATAAGTCTAAAAGTTTGAATGACAAAGTTTCTCTGCAAAAGAAAACGGTTGATGATTTAGAGAGCAAAGTCGTTTACTTGAGTGAAAATTGTGAGACTTTGATAATAAAAGGTGACGCACTTGAGCAACAATGTATTAAGCAAGAGATAGCTTTTCAACAAAATCAGCGTAGACATAGTAAAAAAATACGGCTTGAGCAAGAAGTTGATGAGCGTTTAAGCACAAAGAGAAAGGAAGAAAAGAAATTAGATGCATCGATTTTGCTTAAACAGCAAAAACACACAGAATTAGATAGCGCCATAGCTGAAAAACAATCAATTTTAGATAGACTTAGCGTAATGACAACTCAGGCATTGTATCCAATACACAAAATGTTGGAACACATGAATAATCGATTAATACTAAAAGGAAGAGCCGGAGCGATGGAGTTCATGCAACATATCATTAAAGCCTTTAGTGCAGATTTGCCAGCAGAGCTCAGAAAAACACTAATAAAAATCACGAATAATACTGGCGATACAGAGCTTGAAAACGCGTTAACACGCAAAGACAGTCAGATTAACGACTCATTGGATATGTGATAAAGCACGCGTTCAATATTCGTTAAATGATGCGTTAACCGTATTCTCTCAGATTAGAGTTAATACAATATAATTTGCTCGCAAAATAAGCAGATAATCGGTCATTACTTTTTAAAGTGATGACCGATTTTTTATTAATCGCTGCGAATGTCAGGCCTAAACTAACGACAAAGCATAAGGCTATGTTTGTATCGAGTTATGGAGTGTAGTTGGTGTCAATTGCGCTATCTAGCCCTAATTGGCAGCACTGCTGCCACAGATGGCACTACGCTGCCAGTGTCGGCATTAAACATGTCAGTGGTCGTTTTAGAGAGCAAACGGATGAGGCGAAATAGTCAAAATATCGATTTGATAAATTGAGGTTTGAACAACATGTATGTTTGAAGCCCATTAGTGTTGAAATGAAATTACCGTAGATGGTGAGAGTATAAAACCCGCATGGCCATTTGTTTTTTACAACGTGATAATGTTTAGGCTAAGCCTAAAAAGACCTTAACTTCGCACTCGTTGAGTGCGAAAAAATACAGCTTCGCAGTCAGTGACTGCGAAGCAAAAAGCAGCCCACAATTATGTGGGACCAGTACGTAACCCGGTACGCTTGTATCCCACTTTTTGTTCCAAAAAGGTCGGATACAAGCTCGGGCAAGGGGAGCCCCCTTAACCCCAACAGCCACATGCTGCGCATGTGAAAAAATCAAATTCAAAAGACACAAGTGCATACTCTTAATAATACTGTGCCAACCATTTCGTTATTGTCCCAAAAGCGAAAAAGTATAGATGTTAGACGTACTTTTCATCATTTAAGGTGGAAGTTAGCTAAACTTATTTCGTAATTTTGAATTAAATAATTTAAATTCATGCATCAAATTATGCACTTGCAATTCAGCTTGCAAATCTGCGTGCACTTTCCTTACTGGCAATTATTAATGATAAGCCCTTATCATTAGCTAGTAGTTTAAGCTGAATTGCAGTATGTTATTTGAGCAGTATGTTATTTGAGCAGTATGTTATTTGAGCAGTATGTTATTTGAGCAGTATGTTATTTGAGCAGTATGTTGTTTGGACAGTGTGTTATTTGAGCTGAACCTCCCAGCAGAAAGACATACTTGTTCATTCCCATACTTCTTGAAAATTTAGCGTGCCGTTAAAGGCCAAGTTCAATATTGGATTTATTCTAAAATTTATTAAGGAGAATATTATGATTAAAATAGCATTTGCCTCCTGTTGCCGTTATGAAGCATTCCCGCATATCCCTCATGATCTTAAACAACCTGAATGGAAAGCAATTCAAGATGTTTCCCCCGATTATTTATTTCTTCTAGGTGACAATATTTATATGGATTATGGTGTTCGTTTTTTTAGTCAAGAGCCTGTCGGTTCGCCTGAAAAATTAAGCTTAGAAGCTTTTGAAATAAAGATGAATGCTAAATACTCACAACAGTTTTCAGTACCCAACTTTAAGAGTTTGATTTCTGAAATGCGAAATAAAAATGCATTATTTGCCACATGGGATGATCATGATTTTGCATGGGATAATGCTTGCGGTAATGAAGTACCTGATGACAAAAAGCTCGCATCAACTAATTTATTTAAAAAATGGGTGTTAGGGCAATCAGAGCCTGATAATTCTCCTATTTATTGTTATGTGGATCTGCCAGAGAACAATCCTATTGCAAGGTTTATTATTTTAGATAATCGCAGTTACTCTGAACGAATAAATCTTCATTCTGATGGAGAAGATGAGTTCACATCTGCGTCAGAAGGAAAAAGTATGCTTGGAGTTGAACAACTGACGTTTTTGTTAGAAAAAATGCAACACGATTTACCTCATACCTTTATATGCGCAGGTCTTAGTTTGACTCAGGGGAGTGAGAACTGGTCTAAATACGAAGAAGAATATGATGTTTTTTCTCAAGCTGTAGATGCTTCAAATAGTAATGTCTTTTATGTAGCTGGCGATATCCATAAAAATAAACTTTTAAAACCTAATTTTAAACGTCCTTGCTATGAAATAATATCATCTGGAATATCAATTAATTATTTAGGTTTACCCTCTGATTTTGATGATTGTCATAATTGGGGAGTAATAGAATTTGATATAAATCAAGTTAGTGTTCAATTTAATAAAGCAAAGATCAACGATGTCGGTGGTATACAAAAAATTAAAAGTAAAACCTACCAATTACTTTGATAAGACTAAAAAATTTATGTGACTACAGCCACAACTTGCTGAGGATATAGTCATAAGCAGAGGCAGTAATTATGGGCTGGGCGCAATAAATGGCAACGCTGTTTTCGACGTCAGGCAGAACAAACAAAAATTTAAGAATCAAACTAATTAATTGTGATTCTATACTGAAGCTATTAATACAAGTATGTTCTTATATTAATAGCTTTATAAAACTGTTTTAATATCAAGGATTATGAAAATGACAAATGTTAAAAAGGAAGTTAAAGAAAGTGAAATTTTGTCATATGAGCATTATGCAATTTTATGTGATGCAGTTTATAGGCCATTATTTAACCAAAAGTTGAGTGGTTACAAACATCAGAAAATTATCAGTAACAAAAAAGGTGCTGGTATTTTACGTGTTTTATCAAATGATGAGGAAGTTGGAGTTTTTTTTCGCGGTACAAATGTATTATCCGATTGGTTGATAAACTTTAACATTAAACCTAAAACAACAATGATCAACGGTAAAAAAATATTTGTTCATTCAGGTTTTTTAAAAGCTTTGAACCAATATCCTAAAAATCAAGAAGTGTTTAATTTATTTGAAATATTAGAAAAGACCCTCGAAGAATTCGAAGCTTCCAAGAAGGATATTGTTTTAGCTGGTCACTCTTTGGGAGGCGCTTTAGCCGTGCTTTCGGCTGCAAAATTACAAGACAAATATCAGAATAAAGTATCAAATGTTATGACATTCGGGCAGCCTGCAGTAGGTTTTTTGGGTTTCAAAAAATCATATTTATTAGATAGTAAAACGATTAGGGTTAATTCAGGTTTGGATATAGTTACTTTTCTTCCAGGGCCATTTTATAAGCATGTTGGAAGACAAATATGGATACATAATGATGAGGTTTTTGAAAATGTGCATTGGTTTCGAAAGATAATAAAAATTTTTAAACATGCATTTACTGCCTTCATTTATGATCACAAAATGGAAAAGTATATTAGACATAAAACTCTTTTCTTAAAGAGTAAACTTTTAATGAAGAAAAATGAATGAAGAGGTTGTGATACTTAATTTTAAGCTTGGGCAGAGAAATGTTGCTCTACACACTATATAGGGCCAATTATACTTGACTACCACTAATTGATTCCACAGGGTTTGGAATTAACCAGTAAGTGCTGCAGAGCAAGGAGTTAGTTGCTTCTATAGTCGAGCGATAATCACGCGTCAACATAAATCTCAATGATTTCTATGTATAACTAATTAATAATAAAGGAAATAATATGAAAAATAACACTTTTGGACTACTATTTATCTTGTTTAATTTTTTGGTGTTCCAAGAATCATTTGCAAACGGATCACTAGCAATTGATAAAAACAAAGGTTCTCAATATGGTTGGGCGGTTGACTATCCTACAATTCAATTAGCTGAAAAAAGAGCACTCGAAGAGTGTGGTAAAAATTGCTATATAGTTTTTTCATTCGATGGTGGCGCTGCTGCTTATGCTGTGGATCAGAGTAAAGGATCCAATATCTGGAGTTGGGGCCGGGCTGATTCAGCTGTAAGAGCAAAGCAAATTGCTTTAGAAGAAGCGAAAAGCAGAGGTGCAAAGAATCCAATCATCAGAGTTTGGGCTCAAGAAAGTAAAGATAGTGAATCCAAAAGCACTCCAATTAACAATGATCAAGTTAAAGTTTTTGTTAATATCAAAATAGATATTGAAAATGGAAAAGATATGTTTTCTAAGGGGGGATGGGCTCAAGTTGTAGGCTGGACATATGCAACACATGAAGAGTTATTAGAATATGGACTACTAAATACTCCAAGTATATTATATTCTAAGAAGGTGACTGGAAAGGTACATAGTGGAACTTATTTAACAACACCTAGAAGTTTTCACACACCTGATAATTCTCCAATCATCAAACGCTTCGTTAATAATGTAATACATAAACATCCTATTTATAACTTTCGTAAAAAGAGCGAGTATCATAAAGATATAATGAAGATGTGGTCCCATGACAAATTTAATTTTTTTGGTTACAATGCCAGTATAATTATAATGAATAATAGTGATATGACATATGAGCAGTTGAAGAGCTCTGCCACATATTATGAACAAAAAAATGGTGGGTATACTATATTGGACCTGGGAGGATTTTAAACCTCTGACCCGTCATAGTATCTGTTGATAGTAATCCAATACAAGTAACCTGTATTAGTTTCGAATTAATCTGACATATCGACTTGCCAAGTTGAGAGTTACCCATTTTATAAAGGTGTTTGATCTTTAATTAAAACTAAAAAAAGGTAACTCTCATGTTTCACACTAACAACCCAATAATTCAACAAAAAGCGGGTTTATTAAACTTAACTAAAGAATCCAATAACCTTTCAAGATCCTATAAAATCATGGGCATATCACGAGATACTTTTTATCGTTATCAAGAACTAGTCGAAGAAGGGTTATTAATCCGCTGATATAAAATAATCGTCGAGATCCAAATATAAAAAACTCATTTATCGCTAGAAGTGGTTTACAGCCCTGGTGTTTATAAATAGGCGGGTTTGACAGTGAAGCTGCGCACTTAATGAAGCCTATATCACTACGCTTGCCAATTTAATACTCATGCGAATTAGGTCTTCCCTATTCTTGATTAGAGCTAGTTGAGATTACACACAGCTGTTTCATTTATAAGCAATTACGATTAAAATTTAGATGCATCAATTTTGCATTTTTAAGGCTCATAGTCATTGACTCTTTTCAACTTCAGGAATATAGTCAATCTTAGTTAGCAATTGCAGGTTTTTAAGATGTAAAACTCTGCAACCAAATGAATTTAAACGACTATTTAAACTATTTAATTCGAGAGTCTGGGTTCAAATCCCTATCCCTCCGCCACATTCTAAAGTGAAAAAGCCATTGATAATCAATGGCTTTTTTGCTTTCTAGCATTTGAAAAATCATATTCTCAGACCCAAAACGGATGACTGAGACATATGTACCTATTCAGAGCCACAAATTGTACCTATTACACCCGCATGGTGTTACGTATGCGTCCGGGCAAGTACGTCTTCAACTGCGCTCATCGAGCCTTTATCTTAACGACTAATAATTACAATCAGGAGTTAACATGGCTAAACGTTCACATCAAGATTGGGCTGCTTTGATACAACAG
>NZ_JBOZPS010000039.1:0-4925 GCF_050849305.1 Shewanella sp. MF05960
GCCGACGAAGATAAGCATTGTTGGAAAACAAAAGCGATGCATGATGAATCCATCGATGCTTGAAGCAGTATTAAAGGCTGGATTTAGTAGTTAGGTTAAAAATTAAACACTCATGCGGTGACCCTGGGTAACCGTATGAGTTTGTTTTTTATTCACAATAAATGATTACAACACTCATTTACGTCCAATGAATCATTAAGCGATAACGTACTGAAAAAAATAAGTTTTAACAACATACTATGAGTATAATGGTTCGCCGTACAAACAGAATAAGTATGATGTTAAATTGCAGAAGACATTTGAAAAATATGACAAAAAGTAAACTTTCTAACGCTTTGTGGGTTTTACCCTTTTTTTTAGTTGCACCATGTAGTGCTTCTCAGCTTGATAAGGCAGAAAGTATATTTAAATGCCACGCTGATCAGCCTAAATCGATAGATGTTGTTATTAGTAAAATGGATAACTCGTTTAAATTAGAGCAATTTAATATTGAGAGTTCAAAGCTTGCTAGTGCAGCGCTAATTAGTGATGTGAGTAAATCGAGCTACCACCGCTCTTTAGTGACAGAGCACAGTATGACTTTCACGTACGGCGATAGTGAAGTCTTAGTGAGTGACTACTACAGCGAAGAACTTAATATGATTACTAAAGAAACATCAGTAACAATACAAAAAATTGGTACAAAAGAATATTGGCTTTGTGATGATTCAAGCTTTAGTCAGTTGGGCTCTATTGAAGATTTCTAGTTAGTTACATAGGTATGGCTGAATTACTTATGTCATTGCAATTAATGGTCTTTTATAGTGATTTTCAATATCCATCTGGTAAAATATTGCCCGATTCGCCTCATAATTAGGTCTGACAGCGGTATGAACCTTGCAGACCGTGGTGGTCAAAATGCCTGGTGTGGCTCTTTTGTTGCTTGGGTGATGAAACAAAATAATTTTGAACCCGTGAAAAATGCTTTTAGAGCGAAATCGTGGATTGATTTTGGTAAACCAATAACTCAACCTGTTTACGGTGCTATAGGCATTAAATCAAGGCAAGGTGGTGGGCATGTAGCGTTTGTTGTAGGGCAAAGCGTTGATGGTCAGTATTTGTTTATGCTCGGAGGTAATCAAAGTAATAGTGTGAGAGTTTCTAAGTATAAAAAAGAGGTATGGGATGATTTTGTTGTCCCTTCCAACTTTGATTCATCATCGGCCTCTTTACCTATTTATACTCAAAAGTCATCGATTGCAGGAAGTGAAGCATAATGAAAAAAATAATAGTCATCCTATTCTTGTTAGTCGGTGTTATACATTCCGCAATAGCTCAAAGCGTCGTTTCATTAGAATTAAACGGTTTTATACAAGCAATCGAAAATGTTCATTATCTTGCTAAAATAAAAGTCACTAAAGTAGAAGTAACGGTCCAAGATGATGGATTAGAAAAGCAGGTTTATTTTGCTGACGTTCTTGATACCTATAAAGGTGAATTTCACAAAAAAATAAACTATGAAATGCTTGTGGAGCAAGGTGAGGATATCGTTTTTAATTCGACACCTGTTTATGTCGCACTGTGTATAAATAGTACAGGAAACTACTACTGGCCCGGTACTGGCTCAGAATTCAAACTTTCAACAGCAATTGACTTATGGTTAGCTGAAAACAAAGAAAAATTGATAAATATGGACACTGTCGAAGGATGGTGTAAGTAACCTGAACTCGGGATAACAAAAGGTTTTCAAACAGCCCTTTGTCTCGCTAACGGTGTTGAATGAACTTGCAATAGGCCAGCTATTGACGCATTAATTCGCCTTGTTAGCAAAACAAATGACAAGTTTGAATATTTGAACCCTAATGATTTGATTCTAAGAATTTTACTCCCATTTCTTACCCCGAGTTCACTAACCTAATCCGTTGGGGAATATCTCATAGAAATGGAATTATATCGTTAGATTGTCAAAAATCAGTTCACGAAAATTAAAGAATTACAGATTTTATTTCTTATTAAAGTCAACTATGACAAGGATAATACGATGTCATCGATAAAAATAACTCAAGCTGTCGGGCTGGGTGGCGCAAACAATCTAAACGATGTAAAAACAGTACAAATGGCTTTAAATAAATTACTCAATTTCATTCCTCCTACAAAATCATTAATTGTTGATGGCCGTTTAGGCTCTAGGCCTGAAAGCGCTAAAACTGTTGCTGCGATAAAGCTATTTCAAAGTAAAGTGCTCAACATGGTGCGACCAGACGGTAAAATTGATGCTAATGGTCGAACTCATCGAAAGATGAATGAAAAGTTGGCCGGTAGCATTGGCTTAAATATCGGGCTTACATTAAGGGTAAAAGGTATTAACTTATTAAAAGCAATAGAAAATTTTAGAGGCAACCCTTATGATGATCAAACTGGTTTTGATATAACAGCATGGGTTGAAGGAGCAACCATTGGATATGGTCATTTAATTACTAAAGGTGATTGGGCTAGATACAGTTCTTCGATTACAATATCTGAGGCATCTATTTTATTTGAACATGATTTAGCCCCTTATGTTCGAGATGTGAGGCAACAAGTAAAAGTAGCACTAACTCAACAACAATTTGATGCACTTGTTATTTTTACCTTTAATATCGGCGGTTCAACTTTAAGTCATCTTCGGTATTAACGTTAATTAATGACTCTGCAGCACTGACATCCTATCCGAATTTAGAGTCCGCTTGGAAAGCATGGAAAAAATCTCAAGGGATTGTTAATAAGGGCTTAGTTAATCGCAGAAATTGTGAATGGAATATTTATACAAAAGGGATCTATAAAGAATGGTAAAATTAACAAAGATTATTTTTTTAACTTTTCAACTGTTCGTTATTTCACCGTGTTTCGCTATAGATAATCCTGATGCTCCAGATTATGTCAGCGATTTTATAGCTGATGCACTTATTTATGAAAATAAGTTGTCACAATGTAGTTGTAGTTCTATTGAATTAACTGCTGAATTTGAAGCGTTTAATCAGTTTTTAGACCAACGTCTAGTCCATTCTGAGCGTCTAGTTAATCATTTCGTAACAGGTGATGAAAAATTACTATTTAATGATTCACAAGCTTCTTGGGAAGCTTATGCTAAAAAAGAAAGTGATTTTATACTAGCTAATTGGACAAAAGAAAGTTTCGGTTCTTCTTACTTGTTGTCTCGATTAGATTATCTAACCAGCATCAAGAAACAGCGAATAATAACCCTTTATTATTATGCAAAAAACTACCCACCTTTATGACTTATGTTGTCCTTCAATTCTTATTCAACATCACCTCCAGTTAATGCGTTCGTTGCTTAACTGGAGTTATTTCATAGTCTTAGTGATTATTTGTCTAGCACCAGTATTAACTCAATAAACTTATCACTATAATATTTTACGCCTAATTTTATACCGAAATTAGCCTAAATCAACATCATAAATACCATCAACAACGTAAAGGAATACTATGCACGATATATTTGGCGAAATTAGACGCGAATTTTACACTCAAACAATCAAGGAGTGGTTAGGTTGGATTGTGGGGACATTTCTGCTTGTCGTGTTGATTAAATGGTTTGCTCAACAATATGACGTCCCTGAATTTGAGTTTCATGTCTGGGTTTCAGCGACGCTTTATCTCTGGTATGTCTCGACTATTAGCTTATTAATCGGTAGCACCTACTTTATAGCCCGTAATGCTCAAACTATGTTAGAGAGGCGAGCAACACACCCTCAAAAGCCCGACAGTATTGATTTAACCAATGATTTGGTCAGAGTTAAAAAAATCAAGATTAAAGCCGCGACTATTGCCGTCGTTGCACATGTTATTAATGCCGGTCTTGTTTACTTTGTCACAGGCCACGTGCCTGGCATGACGTCTGAATATCAATTGTATGCTGTGATAGGTGTGTTTGCGATAGCAGCCATTAAACCTGCGATGTTAGCGGTAAATGCGGTTCGGATGGAAATTTTTGGCATGATTGAAGAAGCTGATTATCCACAACAATCTGTAGCTGATTTATGGCGAGTGGTGAATGACTTTAACGACTATGAAGAACGATTAGAAAAAGTATTTGAACGCATAGAAGACGTTAAGCAGGAGTTTAGTCGTGAAAAAGAGATTGCGATTTCTGATATTGTTGAAAAAATAACAGTATATAAAGCTGAATTACACGCGGTATTTGATGAAAAAATAACACTTTTCTCCACATCAGATAGCACAAGAGAAGCAGCTTATCATGCGTTAAAAGAAGCGCAGGCACCACTCAGTAAAGAAGTCTGTAAAATATTGGCGGAACTGCAAAACTTACAAAGCTTTGTGATTGATTTACGTGATAAAAATATTAAGGGTGAGCAATTGATGTCAGCATTAAAAGAGTTTGGAATTGAATCATTGGCTGATTTAAATGTGAGTTTTCAAAAATCGATAGTGACGCATAATCCTCCCTTACGAAGTGTGCCATCGCCAATAGTAGATGAAGGCATACCTAGCTAAAAACGTCTGATTTTTATAGTTCGATTGAGTGATGATGAGGGTGTGTTACAGGTTAACGCACCTGCTTTAACTATGGCTTAAGTGTTATACCCTATACTATGCGCTTGTCGAAGATAAGGTCATGTAACAGCCAATTGTTCCTGTTGTTGAAGATGGTACGCTACTACTTAATCACTGTGGTACATCACATGCTCAGTCTTCCTCATTAGTTTACATGTAATTTACACCGCTTTGACAGCTGATAATAATGCCCATCTAACAGGTTTTCTGGATGATTGCAGTTTGATGTTGAGTTGTCTTTATCGTAAGCGTCTAGCGAAGTACACCTAGCATCGATGTTCTGATTATCTAAAAATACCTGCTCAATGATAAATTTGGAGCAGGTGATGAAAACATACAGAACAACTACTCAGTGGCAGATGCTACTTCAA